>CANGHQ010000312.1 GCA_947453585.1 Burkholderiales bacterium
CGACGTGATGAGCGCAGGCACCGCCGCGCGCGAGTCGATTGCGCTGATCAAGGCCGCTGGCGCCACGCCCCACGCCGTGGCCATCGCCCTGGACCGCCAGGAAATGGCCACCGAAAAGCAGGCCGACGGCTCGACCCGGGACGTGCCCTACAGCGCCGTGCAATACGTGCGCAGCCACGAGGGCCTGCAGGTCTGCGCCATTGCCGAACTCTCAGACTTGCTGGGCTACCTGGGCACCCAAACCGACAACGCCATGGGTGAGCACTTGGCGCGGGTGCAGGCGTATCGGGAGCGCTACGGGGTCTGATCAGGGCGCGGTTTAAACCCCGTAATACCGGTCCGCCCGGTGGTTGACACCAATCACCAGGTTCACGGCCACTGCGCCCAAGAGCGAGAGCAGCGCTTTGCGCGGGTCGGTGGCGGCAAAGGCGGCCAACAGGATGACCAAGTCCACCGCCATTTGCACATTGCCCGCGCGCCAGCCACGCGTCTTTTGCAAATAAATGGCGGTGATCGTGACGCCACCCAAGCTGGCGCCGTGGCGGATCAAAATCAGAATGCCGGTGCCCGCCAGCAGCCCGGCCATGACGGCGCCAAAGGCGGCGTTCAGGTGGCTAAAGCCGATCCAGTGCGGCAGCACTTCCACGTACACCGACAGCAAGGCCACGGCCGCAAAGGTCTTGAGCGTGAACACCCGCCCCAGGCGGCGCCAGCCAAACACGTAAAACGGCAGGTTGATCACAAACAGCACCGCCCCCAGCGGATAGCCCGCCAGGTAATGCACCAAGAACGCCAGGCCCGTGGTGCCGCCGGTGAACAGACCGGCCTCGCGGAACAGGCACACGGCCAGACCTACGAACAGGCTGCCAATCAAAAGGCCCTGGGCGTCTTCAATTGCGGAATGGGAAAGCGGGGGTGTGGTTGTCATGCAGTGGCGGCAAAAGCGCTCGGTAGCCGCAGATCATGCGCCACTTCCTGCAGTACCGAATCCCAGCGGCCGGCTTGCGGCTGGCGATAAATATGGGTTTTTCGGTACCAGACGCAGTCTTTGCGTCCCAGAAGCCAGCGCCAGTCCGGGCTGTGCGCTACCAGCACCCAGCAGGGAACGCCTAGCGCGCCACTCAGATGCGAAACGCTGGTGTCTACGCTGATCACCAAGTCAAGCTGAGCGCAAAGGGCCGCAGTGTCGGCAAAGTCGTTCAAGTCGTCCGCCACCACGAGTACGCCGTGCGCTGCCAGCATGTGCTGCTCTTGGGCGCTGGGCTTGAATTGCAGGCTGACGTAGTCAAACCCCGGCGGTAGAGCCGCCAACAAGGTTTCTACCGGAATGCTTCGTTTGTCATCGTTTTGGTGCTTGGGGCTGCCCCGCCAAACCAGACCAATGCGTTTGTTGCGCCGGGTCCCCAGCCGCTCACCCCAGCGGTGAATCTGGGCGGGTGGCACATCCAGGTATTTTTCCGGGTTCGGAATGGTGTTCAGGGTGGTGCCAAAGTGCAGCGGCAGGCTCATCAACAGCACCCGGTAGTCCGCTGCGGCCGTGGCTGCGTCGCTGGGCGCGCCTTTGAGCACCGTAGCTCCTACGCCCTCGACCGTTTGCATCAGGGCCTCCAGCGGCGGATCCACTTCAAACACCACCTTCGCACCCTGGGCCGCCAGAAGTGGGATGTAGCGGCAAAACTGGATCGTGTCGCCCAGCCCCTGCTCGCTTTGTACCAGAAGCGTTTTCCCCGCCAAAGATTGGCGGCCATCCCATACTGGCAAACTGTCAACCGGGCTTGCAGCCGTGGCCTGTTGGTTGACCCAGCGCCATTCGTAGAGCGGCCACCCGGCGGCGTAATGGCCACCCAATAACAGGCAAACGGCCTTGTTCCAATGCGCATCAGCCATGCTGGGCTCAAGCACCAGGGCGTGGTCGAAATGTGCAATGGCTTCGTCCAGGCGCCCCAGGTCCTGCAGCACATTGCCCCGGTTGAAATAGGCCTGGGCGTAGCCGGGTTGCAGCGCAATGGCCTGGTCGTAACTGGCCAAGGCTTCCTCGTGTCGGTCCAACTGGCGCTCAAGGGTGCCCAGGTTCAGCCACGCTTGTGCCTGACTTGGGTCGAGCGCTATGGCCGTCTGAAAACTCGCCTCTGCCGCTTGCGGCTGCTTAAGCGCCTTGAGCGCCAGCCCTCGGTTGTTGTGGGCCTGTGCACACTTTGCATCTAGCGAAATGGCCAAGTCCAGGCATTCGAGGCTGGCCTGGTATTGCCCCAGGCCAAACATGGCCGAACCCACGTCCAGGTAGGCCTGCGCGCTTTGTGGCTTGGCTTCGATCGCGCGGCAGCCATAGTCCACCGCTAAAGCGTAGTCTTTTGATTGTGCGGCGATCCAGCCCAGACGCTGCAGACAATCAAAGTGGGCCGGATGCCGTTGCAGCAGTTCCGCATACCGAGCCTGGGCCTGCTCCAGTTGCCCCTGTTGCAAAAGCGATGCTGCCTGGTCAAACAGGTGCTGCTCCAGCGCCAAGGCTGGCTGCAGCCCACCTGGGCCGGGTGCATGGCGTGGTGCTTGTTCCATGGTGACTCCGGCTGGTCAGTGGTGGATCTGTATTGCAGACTTGCGCATACGGGCCACCGTGCTGGGCCTCAACCCAATTTCTGCTTGAGCATGTCGTTGACCTGCGCCGGGTTGGCCTTGCCTTTGCTGGCCTTCATGGCCTGGCCGACCAGGGCGTTAAAGGCCTTGGCGTTGCCGGCCTTGAACTCTTCCACGTTCTTGGCATTGGCGGCCAGCACCTCGTCGATGATGGCTTCTAGCGCGCTGCTGTCGTTCATCTGGCGCAGGCCTTTGGCGTCGATGATGGCGTCTACTTCGTCGCCGTCAGTCCACAAGGCGTCAAACACCTGCTTGGCCGCGTTGTTGGAAATCGTGCCGTCGGCAATGCGGCCAATCAGGTCGGCCAGTTGCGTGCTGCTGACCGGCAGCTGCGCAAACGTCAGCTCGCCGCTGTTCAGGCGGCGCGACACCTCGCCCATGATCCAGTTGCTGGCCAGCTTGGGCTGGCCGCAGGCCTTGGCCGTGGCTTCAAAATAAGCCGCCATCGCCATGCTTTGCGTAAGCGTAGCCGCGTCATATTCCGGCAGCCCATAGTCGGCACAAAAGCGTGCCGCCATCACCCAAGGCAGTTCCACCATCTCCGATCGCACGCGCTCCACCCAGTCGCGGCCAATCACCAGCGGGGGCAGGTCGGGGTCGGGAAAGTAGCGGTAGTCGGCGGCGTCTTCCTTGGTGCGCATGGCGCGGGTCTCGCCGGTGTCGGGGTTGAACAGCACGGTGGCTTGCTGGATTTCGCGCCCGTCCTCGATCTCTTCAATCTGCCAGCGCACCTCGTAGTCAATCGCCTGCTGCATGAACTTGAAGCTGTTCAAGTTCTTGATCTCGCGCCGCGTACCCAG
>CANGHQ010000313.1 GCA_947453585.1 Burkholderiales bacterium
CATAGACATGCTGACCCATGAGCTCAAAACTCCCCTGGGAACCATCAAATTTGCGCTTGCCTCGCTCCAGCGTGACCATGCCGCCCATCCGAATTCCGTGGTGCGGATCAAAAATATTGACAGCTCCATCGACCGCATGGACCAACTGATCGAGCGCGTGGCCTCGTCCATCAAACTTGAAACCGCCGACGTCGCGGTTCACACTGAAAGCATTGCGCTTTTTCGCTTCATCCATGATCTCTCGCACGAATACCTTGTGCCCGAACGGTTCAAGATTGCGGTGGACGAAGCTGTTCTTGTCCAGACCAGCCGAGATTCCCTGACCATCATCCTGGGAAATCTGATGAACAACGCGTACAAATACGCCAGCGCTGACGCCATTCACATCAGCGCAAGCCTGGGCCGCATTGAGGTCAAAAATCTGGTGGACGAAGAAAACAGGCCCGATGCTTCGCGTCTGTTTGAACGCTACTACCGCCACCACGCCATCAGCAACCAGCCAGGAATCGGCCTGGGTCTAAGCCTGGTTCGTACCGCCTGCAGCCGCATTGGCGCAACAGTCCATTTCCGCCAGCAGGGGCCCTGGGCCATTTTTGAAGTATTACTCCCCCACTGACTATGACCGCCAACATGCTCCCCAAGACTGCCGCACCGTCCCTGGTGGTCGCCGTGGTCGAAGACGACCAACTGCACCGCCAAGAGATAGAGAACCATTTGCAAACCCATGGCATGACGGTGCACGCCGTCAACAGCGCGTCTGCCCTGGACGACCTGACCGCCCGCAAACCGATCGACCTGTTTGTGATCGACTTGAACCTTCCGGGCGAAGGCGGCCTGAGCCTGTGCCGTCGCCTGCGCGCGTCCTTGCCGGGTGCGGGCATCGTGATCACCACGGGGCGCACCGCGCTGATTGACCGCATCGCGGGCTACCGCCAAGGCGGCGCCGACTTTTACCTGACCAAACCCGTCGCACCCGACGAACTGGTGCTGGTATTGCAAAGCCTGGGGCGGCGCCTCAAACAAGGCAGCGCGGAAAACCTGTGGTCACTCAGCTTGCGAGACCGCACGCTGGAAGGCCCGCAACCCGAACAGAAGCTGCGCCTGACCGAGCGCGAAAAATCCTTGCTCGTAGCCCTGATGCAGGCCAAGGACAACACGCTGGAGTCTGGCGTGCTGTGCGACCTGTTTGGCGACGAAAGTTCCGACCGCTCCATCAGCAAGCACGCGCTCGAAGAGCTGGTCGCCCGGCTGCGCAAAAAGTTCAAAGCCGTGCAGGGCGATGGCTCTGAGCCCGCCATCAAATCCGTCTGGGGCGTGGGCTACCAGTTGTGCATCCGCGTCAACTTCGTGCATTGAGCGCACGCCTGCGCAGGCGCTAAACGAGGCGCTCGATCAGCCAAAAAGCGCCCACGGCCAAGGACAAGACGCCCGCCGCGCGCTGCCAGACGGCGTCGCCCTGGCCAGCAAACAGGCGGCACAGCACCCACACCAAGGCGTACAGGGCCAGGGCCACCGCGCATTGCCCGGCCTCAATGCCCAGGTTAAAGCCCACAATGCTCCACACCGGATAGGGGCTCAGGGCAATGAGCTGACTGGCGCCCTCTTCACGCATGGCTGACGCAAAGCCCAGGCCGTGCACCAGCCCCAGGCCAAACACCAGCAGCAGCTCCCACTTCAGCACCACCTGCTTGCGCAGCAGGTGCAAGGCGGATACCAGCACGATGGACGCGGCAATGGCGGGTTCTACCAAGGCGGCAGACACGCTGACCCAGCCCATGGACGCCAGACCAAAAGTCACGCCATGCGCCACGGTAAATGCGGTGAGCAAAGCCGCCCAGCGCCGCATGCTGATGCCGCTGGCCAAGAGCGCTACCAAAAACACAATGTGGTCAGCGCCACCCAGGATGTGGTCAAAACCATGGCGCGCAAAATTGGCCACATGGCGCTGCACCGGGGCAAAAAACTCAAGGTGGGATTGGTGGGGCGACAAGAGGCCTACTTCTTCGGCCAGCGTTTTTCCGTCTTGGGTGCGCGACACATTGACCTTGAGTGTTTCCACCACCGGCCCGGGCGCCCCGAGCGCGGCCAAAGGCGTGCGGCTCCACAAGCCATAGTCCAGGGTTACGACCGCAGGTGCTGCTTCCCAGGCGGCGGCGCCCACGGCCAGTAGTTGTGGCGGAGCCGAGACCGCGGCCCCAGCGGCTGGGCTGTCGGGCGACTGCGCGGGGGTTAGCACCATCTGGCTCCACACCGCCTTGCGCCCGTCGCCTTCCAGTCCCACGCCGCTTTGTACCTGCGTGATCAGGTCGGCTTGGTGCGCCCATATTTCTGCCCGGTCCAGCACGCCGTCGGCGTTGTCATCGGCGCCGGTCAATGCGGCCACCGGTATGGAAATTGCCACAAAAACCTGCTTGCCCGACAGGCTCACGGTGGCGTGGCCGGTTTCCACCACATGGGCGCTAAGCGCCAAGGGTGCAAGCCACAGCGCGCACTGCACATTGCGCCACAGGCTGCGAAAAAAACGACGGGACAAGCAGGTGTTCATGGAAAAAAGCAGCGCGTTAACAGGCCAGTAGCACAGGAAAGCGGCACACGGCGGCGGCATTGATTGGGTTTACCATGCCGCCACCGGCGCCAATCCGCCGCACTAAAGGCAAATAGTATCCCGGCACGGGCCGCACCCCATTCACCACCGGCTTCGAGGTTCCCATGCAAACTGTGAAATCCTTCCCCCGCAAAGTCAAAGAGACGCCCAACCTCTTCATCCCCCTGCCCGACGGCACCCGGCTCGCCGCTCGCGTCTGGATGCCCACCGACGCCACCAAAAACCCGGTACCGGTGATTCTGGAATACCTGCCCTACCGCAAGCGCGACGGCACCGTGGTGCGCGACGCGCTGACCCACCCCTACCTGGCCGGCCACGGCTACGCCTGCGTGCGGGTGGACATGCGCGGCAACGGCGACTCCGACGGCCTGATGCTGGACGAATACAGCGAACAAGAACTCCAAGACGCCGACGACGTGATCGCCTGGCTGGTCGCCCAGCCCTGGAGCACCGCTCGCGTGGGCATGATGGGTATTTCGTGGGGCGGCTTTAACGGCCTGCAAGTGGCCGCGCGCCAGCCCAAGGGCCTGGACGCGGTAATCACCCTGTGCTCCACCGACGACCGCTACAGCGACGACATCCACTTCAAAGGCGGCTGCCTGCTGGGCGAAAACCTGGGCTGGTCGGCCACCATGTTTGGCTATTCGTCCCGTCCGCCAGACCCGGCGTTGGTGGGCGATCAATGGCGCGCCATGTGGCTGGAGCGCCTGGAGGCCGAGCCCCTGCTGGCCATCGACTGGCTCCAGCATCCGCACCGCGACGCCTACTGGAAACGCGGCTCGGTGTGCGAAGACATTGGCGCCATCAACGCCGCCGTGCTGGCCG
>CANGHQ010000314.1 GCA_947453585.1 Burkholderiales bacterium
GATGCCATGAAGCGCCTGGTCAACGACTTCCGCGACTACGCGCGCCTGCCCGCCGCCGTGCTCGAACCCGTGGACCTGAACGCGCTGGTGGCCGATGTGATGCATTTGTACGAAGCCACGGCCGTGCCCATTCACCTGGAACTTGACGCGCAAATCCCCCGCGTGCTGGGCGACGCCGAACAGCTGCGCCAGGTGCTGCACAACCTGCTGCAAAACGCCCAGGACGCCACCGAGCAGTCGCTCGCGGCCACGCCCGTACCGACGCCCGCAGGCACCGATGTCAGCATCGTGCTGCGCACCCAGTTGCTGCCCAACTCCGGGCGGGTGCGCCTGTCGGTGCTCGACCACGGCGGCGGCTTTCCCGAGAATATTCTCAAGCGGGCTTTTGAGCCCTATGTCACCACCAAGCAGCGCGGCACGGGCCTGGGCTTGGCGGTGGTGAAAAAGATTGCCGACGACCATGCCTCGCGCATCGAGATCAGCAACCGGGTGCAGGACGGAAACGTCTTCGGCGCCCAAGTCTCGCTATCATTGGCGAGCGCAGAAACAACCCCTCAATTGACAGACGCTTCACCGGACCGCGCATAAATCATGGCAAACATTTTGGTGGTTGACGACGAACACGGCATACGCGATTTGTTGTGGGAAATTCTCAATGACGAGGGCCACACCGTAGAGCTGGCCGAAAACGCGGCGCAAGCCCGCGCCGCCCGCCTGCGCGAGCGCCCCGACCTGGTCTTGCTCGACATCTGGATGCCCGATACCGATGGCGTCACCTTGCTCAAGGAATGGGCGTCCAGCGGCGCCCTGACCATGCCGGTGATCATGATGAGCGGCCACGCCACCATTGAAACCGCAGTCGAGGCCACCAAGATCGGCGCGCTGGCGTTTCTGGAAAAACCCGTCACCCTGCAAAAACTGCTCAAGGCCGTTGAACAAGGCCTGATGCGCAACAGTTTGGCCGCGATCCGCCCAGTGCCCAGCCCGCAGCCAGTGGTAATCGCAGGCGGCTTTGTGGCCGCCGAAGTGACCCTGGCGCCACAAGTGCTCAGCGCCTTGCAGTCTTTTGACCTGGACCGCCCGCTGCGCGACGCACGCGATGACTTTGAGCGTGCATATTTTGAATACCAGTTGGTCAAAGAAGCGGGCTCCATGACCCGTGTGTCTGAAAAAACCGGCCTGGAACGCACCCATCTGTACCGCAAGCTCAAGCAGCTCGGGGTGGATGTGACGCGCAACAAGCGCGGCAGCTAAAGCGCGCGCCCGCCGCAGGCCTGGCGGTCGCCTTAGTCGCGGTTGCGCAGCACTGCGCCTTCTATCTCGGCAGCACCTGCGCGCACCAGTTGCGCAATCCAGTCTTCCACCAGCACCGGCAAAGGCGTTTCGCCCTTGAAGGAGCGCGCCATTTGCGCCAGGTAGGGCGTGGCCAGCGCCCAGTGGGTCAGATCTGCCACGGTGGTGGTTTGCTGCTCTAGCAGCTTGAACTTGAGCAAGACCTTGGCGGCGTAGTTGCGGTGGCGCTCGGGCTGGCGCTGGAAATAGTCCAGCCGCGCGCGCGCTGTCTTGAGCGCGCCAGCCAGGTCGGCAAAGGGCGCGCCGTGGCCTGGAATCACGCTGACGGGGTCAAGTTCAGCAATCAGGTCCAGGGTGGCGCCCACGGCGTCAAACGCGTCTTCGCCTTCAAGCTCTGGAAACACGATACCAAAGCCGTTTTCCCACAAGGCGTCGGCCGAAATCAGCAGCCGCGCCTGTGGCGCAAACAGCACCACCGAATGCGGGTCGTGCCCGGGTGCGGCGTGCACCTGCCACTCCAGCCCACCCAAGTGCAGCGTGCTGCCGGGCTGTAGCAGATCATCGTAGCCAAAGGGCGGGCAGCTTTGGCCGGTGACTTCAAAGGTCAGGTCTGCCGCCGACCAGGGCCGCACCGCGTGCGCGTGGCCGGGCGGAATCAGGGTGTCCATGTCCGGGTGGGCTGCCTGCAAGGCGGCATTGCCGCCGCAGTGGTCGCTGTGCAGGTGGGTGTTGAGCAATTGGTCTAGTGGCTGCGCGCCCAAGGCGGCGCGTACCAAGGCCACGGTTTGCGCGCTGTGGCTGCTATAGCCACTGTCAACCAGTGCCGCATGGTCTTGGTCGCTGAGCAAAATGTTGTTGGACGACAGCCAGCCGCGCTGAAACACCCGTACCGAAGCAGGCAAAGTGAAGGGAATCGGGGCTTGTTGCATGGCGGGAATGGGCGTAAAAGCGGAATGCGTGAGAGTCTATGTCTTGATCGGGGCCAAGGTCTGGGCAATTAATCGCCTCGATTTACGCTGCAGTGCAGCAAAAACTAGGGAAAACCCTTATAGTGGACCTATGAACCGAATCCGCGACACTTTTTCCGTGATGCTTGACGCTGTGGCGGGCCTGTTGCATTGGGGGCCGGCCGATGCCCCCGCAACGGCCGTCGGCGCGCGCTTCCCCAAGGCCGCGCTGGTGCCCATCCGCAGTCTGCGCCCGCGCCACCGTGCTGCGGTCTTGGCGCATTTGCTGGAGCTCTCTCCGGCAGACCGCTACATGCGCTTTGGCTACGCCGCGCAAGACGCGCTGATTGAGCGCTACGTCGAGGGCCTGGACTTTGACCGTGACCAGGTGTTTGGCATCTTTAACCGACGCCTGCGCCTGATCGCCGTGGCGCACTTGGCTTATGCCCAAGACCCCAAAGCCGACCGCTGCGCCGAGTTTGGCGTCTCGGTGCTGCCGGCCTGCCGGGGCAGGGGCCTGGGCGCCAAGCTGTTTGCGCGGGCGCAGTTGCATGCGCAAAACGACCGCATCTCCTTGCTCTTTATCCACGCGCTGAGCGAAAACAGCGCCATGCTCAAGATCGCCCGCAAGGCCGGGGCCACGGTAGAACGCTTTGGCTCGGAGTCCGACGCCTATTTGCAACTGCCCGCGCGCACGCTGCAGTCGCAAATGAACGAGGCCATGGACGTGCAAATTGCTGACACCGATTATTGCCTGAAGGTTCAGGCGCGGCAGTTCTGGGGCATCCTGGAGGGTATCCAGGACGTGCGCCAGCAAATCCGCCAGTCGCACGGCAAATCTTCCTCTTGAGCGGTGCTGGCACGCGCCTGCGGGTGCGTCCCGGCGATGGGCTATCCTAGAGGCTTCGCAAAAACGGCGTCACCGCCCTACGTCTGTGTCAGACCCCCACCCCGCGCACCCTGCAAAATTTGAAGACAAGCGAACTTTCCTGCAACGCTTGGCAGAATTCATCCATCCCGGCCCCGACTCGGCGGCCGAGCTGATTGAAACCTTGGTCGAGGCCGAGGACAACAAAATCATCGGCGCCCAGTCGCGCGCCATGCTCGAGGGCGTAATTCGCATGGCCGACATGACGGCCGGCGACGTGATGGTGGCGGCCACGCGCATGGACCTGATCAATATCCAGGC
>CANGHQ010000315.1 GCA_947453585.1 Burkholderiales bacterium
CTGGCAAAGCTCTCGCCGGGCTGCACCAGCACCTGGGCAAGCACGCCGTCCTGCGGCGCCTCCATGTCAATGGATGCTTTGACCAGCACCACGCTGGCAATCACCTGCCCTGCTTTGACCGGTTCGCCCACGCCCACCAGCCATTTGTCCAAGAGCGCCTCGGTGCCGTCCTGGGCGCCAGACCACGCAGCATCCGCCAGCTTGATTTCGATCATGCGCTTGCGTGCGCCAGTTTTTTAAGCAGAAGTTCCTGCACCGCCTTGACGATGTGGTCCACCTGCGGAATGACAAACTGCTCCAGCGGGCGGCTGTAGGGAATGGGCACGTTGGGCACCGCCAAGCGGCGCACCGGGGCTTTCAGGCTGACCGTGTCCAGGTGTTCAGCCACCGTGGCGGCCACTTCGCCCGTCAGGCCAAAGCCCAAGTAGTCTTCGTCCACGATCAGCAGGCGCCCGGTCTTGCGTACCGATTTCAAAATCGCCTCCACGTCCAGCGGCACCAGGGTGCGCAGGTCCAGCACCTCGGCGTGAATGCTTTGCGCCTCCAGCGTTTTGGCCGCCAGCACCGCTTTTTGCACCATCTGGCTGATGGTGACGATGGTCACGTCACCACCCTCTTTCACCACATGCGCCTGCCCGAAGGGGATGCTGTAAGACGCCTCGGGCACGTGGTTGCTGCTGCCCTCAAAGTAGGCCATCCACGGCAGGCCCATGATGCCCTTGTGGTACATGAAGATCACCGGGTTGTCGTCGCGAATGGCCTGGACCATCAGGCCCTTGGCGTCATAGGCGTTGGACGGCACCACCACCTTGATGCCGGGCATGTGCGCAAACGTGCCGTACAGGCATTGCGAATGCTGCGCTGCGTCGCTGTAGCCGCCGCCAATGGCCGTGGTCACCACCACCGGCAGCTTGACGTGGCCGCCCGACATGTAGGTGTTCTTGGCCAGATGGTTGTAAATCTGGTCCATGCACACGCCAAAAAAGTCAACAAACATCAGCTCCACAATCGGCCGCAGGCCCGCCGCCGCCGCCCCGGTGGCGGTACCAATAAACGCGGTCTCGGAGATCGGCGTGTCCATGATGCGGTCTGGGCCAAACTTGTCGAGCAGGCCGCCGGTAGCGCCAAAAATGCCGCCATAGGCGCCAATGTCCTCGCCCATGACAAAGACATTGGGGTCGCGCGTCATCTCTTGGGCAATGCCTTCAGATATGGCCTGGGCCATGGTCAGGATGCGTGGGGTGTTCATAACAGCTCCTTGTTCTTGCGGGTCAGCCAACGAAGACGTCGTTCAAGGCGTCGCGCGCGGCGGGGTAATCGCTTTCGCGGGCAAACTCAAAAGCGGCTTTCACCCGCTTGTGCGCCCGGTCTGTCATGGCTTGCTGCTCAGCCGCCGACGCCAGTTTCTTGTCGGTCAGCATGGCTGCGAGCTTTGGGACGGGATCGTTCTGGCGCAGCTGGGCCACTTCGCCCTTGGGCCGGTAGCTCTCGGGGTCCCCCTGGAAGTGACCAAAGTAGCGGTCGGTCTTGACCTCGATCAGGCTCGGGCCCTGGCCCGCTCGGGCACGCGCGATGGCCGGTTGCACCGCCTCAAACACGGCCACGGCATCGTTGTCCAGCACCCGAATGCCCGGAATACCATCGCCCGCCGCGCGGCTGGCAATCGAGTCCACCGAGGTGGCGCTGGTCTTGGGCACCGAAATCGCCCAATGGTTGTCTTCGCAAACAAAAATCACCGGCAAACGCCACAAGGCCGCCAGGTTCAGCGACTCATGAAAAGAGCCCTGGTTGGCCGCGCCTTCGCCAAAAAACGCGACCGCCACCCAATCTTTGCCCATCTTTTTGGCCGCCAGCGCCGCGCCGCAGGCAATCGGCATGCTCGCACCAATAATGCCGCTGCAACTGAACTTGTGGGCGTTGTCAAACAGGTGCATATGCCCGCCCTTGCCCTTGCCCAGGCCCGAGCGTTTGCCAAACATCTCGGCCGTCATCGGGTCCAGCGGCACGCCTTTGGCAATGGCAAAGTGATGCGGCCGGTGCGTGCCCACCACCGTGTCCTCGTCAGTCAGGTGCGCGCAAATGCCCACGGCCACCGGTTCCTGCCCGGCTGCCAAGTGCATTTCGCCGGGCACCGGGCCCGCGCCAATGTCAAAGGCCAGCCCCTTCTGGATATTGGGCGGAAGCTTGCCCTCCATGTACACGGCGGCCATGGTTTCTTCGTAAAAACGGATCTCCACCATCTTTTCGAACATCCAGAGAAGCTTGTCTTTTGCGATTTGCATCTTGATCTCCTGTGCGTGCGCCTGGTAGCCGCTGCGGCGTGGAAGCAGCACCGGGCGCCGACCGGCGCTGCGGTTCCTGCAATTTAGGCCTGCAGTAATCCGCCCCCTTGACGCAAATCAAGCCCGTATCAATAAGCAGCGCCGCGACGCGCGACCACCGCGCCGCATCACGCGGGCCGAAAGCCCCAAAATGGGAGCGGAAGTTTGCTATACTTGCGGGCTTGAAAGCAGCGAAGCTCGTTGGTCTAAACGACAAAAACGCAGCGGTGCTTTGCAACAGACACCAAAGATATTCCTCGATAGCTCAGTTGGTAGAGCGCCGGACTGTTAATCCGTAGGTCCCTGGTTCGAGCCCAGGTCGAGGAGCCAAACAAATGTCGTTTTAAATCAACGACTTACAAGACAAAGCCACCCCTAAACCCGGTGGCTTTTTTGTTGCCTGTTTTTAGGATGTAAGGGCGGATGTAAGACGATTTGCTGAGCGCATCCGCATGGATGTCCTCGTTTTGTGGGATTTCAAAAGATTGGCCTCAGCGCCGCCCCCTTTTTCAGCCGATAAATCTAGATGGGGCCACGCTAGTTATTCGTCGGTCGGCGGCGCAATCTCAGCCCTGCTGCACAGTACGCGTTACACCCAATTGCAGGCCTGAGGCTGCCAGCACAGCCAGCAGCGTTTTGATAGTGGGGTTCCCCCGCGGCGACAGGGCGCGGTAAAGACTTTCGCGTGGCATGCCCGCTTTCTCTGCCACGCTGGCCATGCCTTGCGCTTCGGCAATGTGGCGCAGTGCAGCCAGCAAAGCGAACTGCCCTCCTGGCAAGTTGGCCTCTTCGAGTGCGGTTGCCAAATACACGTCGGCCATTTCCGGGTCGGCCTTGAGCACTTCTACTACAGTTTCGTCGTGTGGGCGTGAGGCTTTCATTTGGCGTTCTTTCTTTTCCAATCGTTCCAATAGCCGACAGCAGCATCAATATCGGCCTGCTGCTTGCGCTTGTCGCCGCCTGTTAGCAGCAAAATCAACCGTTTGCCCGACTGCGCGTAATAAACGCGGTAGCCCGGGCCCCAGTCAATACGCAATTCCCAAACTCCCTCGGCAACCGGTTTGCAGTCGCCAAAGTTGCCACCCGCCATCCGGCTAACGCGCACC
>CANGHQ010000316.1 GCA_947453585.1 Burkholderiales bacterium
AACACCCCCTGGGCTTTCACCATGAACCAAGACCTGAACATTCTCCAACTCGTGCTGCACGCCAGCTTTGTGGTGCAAATCGTCATGGCGCTGCTGATGCTGGTGTCGCTGTCGAGCTGGTCGGCGATTTTCCGCAAGTTGTTTGCCCTCAAGCGCGTCAAGGCACACAACGAAACTTTTGAGAAAGAGTTTTGGTCGGGCGCCAGCCTCAATGAGCTGTTTACGTCAGCCTCGTCCAAGGCGCAAAACTCCGGCCCCATGGAGCGCATTTTTGCCAGCGGCATGCGCGAATTCCAAAAACTGCGCGAGCGTCGCGTCAGCGACGTGGCCACGCTGATGGACGGGGCGCGGCGCGCCATGCGTGCGAGCTACCAGCGCGAGATGGACGAGGTGGAAAGCAACCTGTCCTTCCTGGCCTCGGTCGGTTCGGTCTCGCCCTATGTGGGCTTGTTTGGCACGGTCTGGGGCATCATGCACGCCTTTACTGGCTTGGCTTCTTTGCAGCAAGTCACGCTGGCCACTGTGGCCCCCGGCATTGCCGAGGCGCTGGTGGCTACCGCCATTGGCCTGTTTGCCGCCATTCCGGCTGTCATTGCCTACAACCGCTTTGCCCGTGACATCGACCGCATCGCTATTCAGCACGAAACCTTTATTGAAGAGTTTTCCAACATCTTGCAGCGCAATGTGAGCGCGCAAACCAGCCCGGCCGCGCCGCGCTAAGCCCCGCAACCCACCTTAAGGAGACTTTCATGCCTGCAGTGAGTTCTCGTGGCCGGGGTCGGCGCACCATGAGCGAGCCCAATATGGTGCCGTTTATTGACGTGATGCTGGTGCTGCTGATCATCTTTATGGTCACCGCCCCGCTGATTACGCCCAGCATGATTGACCTGCCCAGCGTGGGCAAAGCGGCCAAGCAGCCCGATGTGGTGGTGCAAATCGTGGTGAGCAAAGACGACAAGCTCGAACTGCGCGCCCACGAGACCACCGCCCCGGTGACCCTTTCGGCGCTAGCGAGCGCCGTGCGCCGTGCGCAAACCCGGCCCGACGGCGGCCAGGCCCAAAACGCCGCCGTCGTGATCAGCGCCGACAAGGCCGTGCGCTACGAGAGCGTGGTCAAGGTGATGGACACGTTGCAGCGCGCCGGTATTGAGCGCGTAGGCCTGTCGGTGCAACTGGCGGATTGACACGCGCCATGGCTCTGGCTCCTGCCCGCGAGGCCTTCATGCCCCCGCCCACGCCCGGGCTGGGCCGCTCCGTGCTGATGGCGCTGGTGGCGCACGCCGCGCTGGTGCTGGCCCTGTCGTTTGCGGTGCAATGGCGCCAAAGCGCGCCCGAACCCGTGGCCTTTGCCGCCGAGCTTTGGGCCGCCCTGCCCACCGAGGCCGCACCCCGGGCGGCTGAACCCCTGCCGGTCGAGTCGGTGATCGAACCGCCGCCCGCCCCCACACCGGCGGCAGAACCCAAACCCGTGCCCAAGCCCGTGCCCCCGCCGCCAGCAGCCGCGCCGCCCGAGCCGTCCAAGCCTGCCGACATCGCGCTGGAAAAGAAAAAAGCGCTGCAAGAAGCCAAGAAAAAGCAGGAACTCGCAGATGCCAAGGCCCAGGCCGCCCTGCAACTGGAAAAAGACAAGGACGAGAAGCAGAAAAAACGCAAGGCGGAAGCCGAGAAGCTGCAAGCGGACAAAGAAAAGATCGCCAAGCTCAAAGAAGACAAGCTCAAGGCTGAGAAGCACCTGAAAGAAGAAAAAGCCGCCGAGGCCGCGCGAAAGAAAGAAGAGAAACAAGCCGCTGAAGAAGCTGCGCAGAGTGAGCAGCGACGCAAGGAAGCCAAGGACCGTGCGCTGCGGTTAGCCGCAGGCGCTGCGGGCAATGGCGACGCAGATTCCAAAGGCAGCGCCGCGCAAAGCGCCGGACCATCGGCAACCTACGGCGGCAAGATCGTGGCCGCCATCCGCCCCAATATCACCCAGCTCAAGGAAATTGCAGGCAACCCAAGCGTGGAATACGACGTCTACACCGACGCCAGCGGCAACGTGGTCAGCGCCAAACTGCGCAAAAAGAGCGGCGACCCTTATTGGGACGAAGCCGCGCTCAACGCCATCCTGAAAACCGGCAAGCTGCCGCGCGACGAAAACGGGCGTGTGCCCTCGCCGATGACGATTGCGCTGGAGCCCAAGCCGCACTAATCGGCGTAAATAGGCGTTAACAGGCGCTAGTACGCGCTAGCCATGGTTCGCAGGCTGATAAAGCTGCCGTCCTTCGGGTGTATCGCCGCCAAACGTGCCGCGAATCGGGCTTGCACCATGGACGGCAGGGGCGCAAATCCGCTGTTTTTAAGCAATAAGTCGCCGCTGAGTTGCGTCCAATAGATGAACTGCACCGCGTCTTGTACTTCGGCTGCGGTTTTGGGCTCGGCGTCCATCAGCATGAAGGTGGTCATGGTGATGGGCCACGCATTTTCCTGAGGAAGGTTGATCAGGTTGCTGGACTCGTCCCCAGTTTTGTACATGCCAGAGGCCATCACCGCCGCTCTGAAAGCCCGCTCGGACACCTCGATATAGCCAGTGTCTGTGCCGTTGCGCAGGGCCACGCTGGTGAGCCCCTGTTTGAGCACACGGTCATAAGACGCGTAGCTGATCGCCCCAGGCAGCTCTTTGAGCAGTTTGACCACGCCGTCATTGCCCTCGCCTTTTTCGAGCGGAGAGGCTGCCGCAGGCCAGGCCGGGAGCCCAGAGCGACCCAGCGCTTTTTCAAAAGCGTCGGACTGCATGCTCAGGTAGTGGGTAAAAGTCTCGGTAGAACCCGACTTGTCAGCCCGCACGACACGCACAATGGGCAGGTTGGGCAAACGCAGGCCGGGGTTAAGTGCCTCAATCGACTTGTCCCGCCAGTGCACCACCTTGCCCAAAAAAATGTCCGCCAGCACGGCGCCATTGAGTTTGAGGGCATTGGCGGGCACGCCCTTGAGGTTGACCACCGGCACCGTGGCGCCGACCAGCGTGGGCAGTTGTATCAGCCCGTGCTTGGCCAGTTCGGACGGAGGCAGGGCAATGTCTGAGGCCCCAATTTCCACTGCCCGGGCAATGATCTTCTTTTGCCCGTCGCCAGAACCCGTGGGCGCGTAGAGAAATTGCTTTGCGGTGCGTTTTTGGTATTCCGCGCCCCAGGCTTGGTAAGCCGCCGACGGAAACGTGGCGCCCGCCCCGGTAATCTGCCCATGCGCCGAGCCGGCGCACACCAAAACAAAACCCAACCAGAATTTACAAAACCGCATTGCCACACCCTCTTCAAGAAACGATGAAGAGTCATTGAAGCATATTTGCGTTAATGATTTCTTATATGGCGATCATTTTCAGTGAATTCTTGAAGCCGCCCGGTCAGCACTGCACTACAGCGGCTTGCGCGGGTGAAACACCACGGGGTGC
>CANGHQ010000317.1 GCA_947453585.1 Burkholderiales bacterium
CCAAGCGCCGCTGCAGCAAACAGCTGAATTTTGGGTGCAAGCCCTGCACGATCTGGCGCAGCCGGTGCAGGCGCTGGCGCTGTTTGCCGACCGTTTGCGTCGCCTGGACGTCGGCCCGCAGGCCGCGCCCGTGGTGCAGCACATGGGTGCCGGGGTGCAGGAGCTGCAGCGCATGCTGCAGTCTTTGATGCAGGTGGCGCAACGGGACGCTGGCCAGGGGGCGACGCATGCGCAGCCGGTTGATTCGTTCCCGGCGTGTATGCCGGGCGACGTTGCTACACAAGCGCGATCGCCTAGCGAAGGCCAGACCCCCGACCCGCGCTGACGCAGCCCGTAAACGTTGTGATTGTGGAGCGGCGCCTCGCCGCGCATCTCCGTCTTTACCAGCGCCGTCTGAAGTCAGCGGCGCAGGGGGCTGCGAAACCCGTATTCCATCGCTGACAGCGCCGCTTGCGTGCGGTTTTTGGCGTTGAAATGGCGAAGAATGGCGCGGACATGGGTTTTGACGGTTTCTTCCGACAAATCCAGTTCCTGGGCTATTTCGCGGTTGGACTGGCCGTCCATCAGGCGGTGCAGCACGGTTTCTTGGCGCGGCGACAGCTGGTTGGCGCCCGTGCCGTTGCCCGAAGGGTCCAAAGCCTGCATCTCTGGTGGCAGGTAGACGCCGCCCTTGAGCACCAGGTCAATGGCTTGCACCAGCGCCTGCGCATTGCCCGTTTTTTGCACAAATCCGCAGGCGCCCGCGCCCAGGGTTTGCTGCATCAAGTAGGGGTTGACCGAGCCCGATATCACCAGCACCGGCAGCCCGGGCTGAATTTTGGCAAATTGGCGCATCACGTCGAGGCCGGTCATGTCTGGCAGCTGGTAGTCCAGCAACACCAGGTCTATGTCGCGGTGCGGCAGCAGCATGTCGATGGCCTGCGCGCCGTTGGCCGCGTGCAACAAGTCCAAGTCTTCGTACATTCCCGTCAGCAGCTGCCCCAGGCCCTCGCGCATGAGGGCATGGTCATCGACGATGAGTATTTTCATGCTGGTGATGCTAACAGCAGGCAAAACCAATCTGATTCCTTCAATCTACCGGCGTGGCGCGCGAGCGGGCCCCTAGCGCAGGGCAAAGCGCAGTCGGTCGCGGTCGGCCCACAGGTCGGCCAGGCCTGCGCGGTCGTAGTCTGTGCCGTCGGTGGTAAGTCCATGGCGCACCTGGGGAACCATGCCGTAGCCTGCGGTGAGGTAGTTGTCAGATTCACCCACTTTGGTCTCCAGGCCAGTGCGCCAGCGGTCGCGTCCGCGGACGGTGATGGGCCCGAGTTCGGCGGCGCGCTGCGGCCCCAGCGGGAACGACACCTCAAACCCCGCAAAACTGCGCTGCGGCATGCTGGTCGTGTCCGCGCTGCCCGAGCGGCGCAGGAACAGCTTGAACATGTTGTCGCCAAAGAAATGCACCGAACTCAGGCGCCAGCCCTCGTCCTGGTTGTGAAAGCGCCCGGCGGTCAGGTCCAGGTGCCACTGCGCGGGCAGCACGCTGTAGCGCACCGCGCCAATGGCCGAGCGCAGGGGCTCGGGCTTGGTGACGCCCGATTCGTCGGTCTGCTGGTAGTAGCCGCCCATGCCGTGCAGGCGCCAGCGCCCGCTGTCGGACAGCCAGACCACGTCCACCTGGCCACCCTGGTCCGTGGGGTTGAGCGCACCCAGCGAGGCTTGCGCGGCCAAGGGGCCTATGGGCGCCCAGTAGCTCAAAAATGCCTGCTCCAGCTGGGTTTTCTTGTAGCGCTGGTCGCCAAAGATGCGCCCGTCCTCGTAGCTGCCCGAGTTCGCCAGCGGGGTGGACGCCACGCCTTGCAGGGTCAGGCCCCGGGCCAGCGGCAGCTCGGCCCCCAGCTCCAAAGACGCCGCATAGTCGGCCAGGCCGTATTCGGTGCCCACGGCCGTGCGCAGGCCGATGCCAAGCTCGAACTGCGGGTGCAACCATTGGCTGGCGGTGACGGGGGCCTCGCCAACGTCGCCAAAGTCTGGCGTGGGGACGAAACGGATGGCCGGGCCGGCGGCGCAGCTGTCATAGCCCTCGCGGAAGGCCAGGGTGCATTCCAAATTAGTGCGCACGCTGAGCACGGGCTGGCCGCGCAGCGTCAGGGTGAGTGACAACTCCGGTGGCAGGCGCTCTGGCTGCTCAGCTTGGGCCATAGCAAAGGCGGCCCAGGTCTTGAGGGCCTGCCCCAGTGCGGTCAGGCGGCTTTGGCGCCAGGCTATGGGTTCCATTTGCAGCACCAGCAGGGGCACGCCTTGTGCGTCGGCCCCGGTGCGCACGCTGACGTGGCCAAAGCCGGCGTCTGCCAACGCTTGGGCTAGTGCGCTGTTGGCTGGCGCTTGGGCCGCCGCCGGGGCCGGGTGGGGCGCTTGTGCGCCTGCGTCGCTGCTACCCGTGGGTGAGCCAGGGGCGGGTGCAACGGGCGTGGGTGCGGATGTAGCCGGTGCCAGATCTTGCGACGCGGTAGCGCTTGCAAGCTGCGGCGGCTCTGGCGCGGCCAGAGGCGGCGGGTATTGTTTGAGCGCCTGGTTGCGCGCCCGGTCGGTGTGTAGCACCAGCGCCATGGACAGTTGGCCGCTTTGCTGGGTGGTGGCGTCCGCGCCTATTTTGTGGCTGGCCGCCAGCGATAAGTCCACGTCGCCCGTGAGCGCGTGCACATAGGCCAGGCCGGCGCGGTACTGGTGGGTGTCGTATTCAAGCTGCGCGCTCAGGCGCTCGGTCAGCCGCACCACGGTGCTGGCAAACACGCCGTCGAGCAAGGCGTTGGCAGAAACCTTGTGGGCGTAGCCCAGCGACACATCGACCGGCCCGAAGTCGGAGGTGCCTACCAAGTAGGTGCTGCGGTAATTGGTGGCGGCGCCGCCGTAGTCGGTCAGGCCGCCGGCCAGGCGGGTGTTGCCGGGTAGCACCCAGGGGAGCTGGTACTTGCCGGAGATAGACAGGTCACGTCCACCCGCGCGGCACCCCTGTTGGTACATATTGCACCAAGGGTCACCCTCCACGGTCAAGCGTCCAAAGGTCTCCAGGCCTGGAAGCAGCCCCAGGCCTGCGGTGATCGAGCCAAAGTAGCCCTCGCCGGGAAATCGGTTGCCGGTTTCTGGAATCGAATTGCTGTAGCTGGCAGCCAGGTCGCCATGCGCCAGCACCTTGGCCACCGGCGTGTTGATGGCGCCCAGGTAGCCGCTGGGGGCGAGTTGCGAGCCCAGCCGGGTGCCTTGCTGGCTGATGGACAGCATGGGCCACAGCAAGGCCATGCAGCCGATCCATAACTTGGGGTGTTTAGCGCGCATCAGTGGATCCGGTTGGCAGAAAGTCAAAGGCCCGCCATGGTGGCGGGCCAGTTGAAGAAGTTGCAGAGGCGGACGCGTCCGCCTGCGCCACGTTTA
>CANGHQ010000318.1 GCA_947453585.1 Burkholderiales bacterium
CCGCGTAATCGGCCTGGCTGTGGCGGCTGAGGCGCAAGCCCGCCAGGGCGTGGCCAATGCGCGGCGCCAGGCCAAAGCGGGTGGCCTCTAACAAGTCTTGCAGCGCCTCGGGCACCGGGTCGCCCGTGACGCGGGCGCGGCAAATATTGGCCACCGTGAGCAACAAAATGCCCTGCGCTGATTCATGCAAGCGGGCGCGCACAAAGGCTTGCGACCAGGCCTCAAACCGGTGGCGCATATTGGCGCGCACGCCGGGCCAGGCCTCGGGCACCATGGCCTCAGCGCGGTATTGCTCCAACAGGTCAAACACCCGGCGGGCCATGGGCAGCGCCGGGCGCAGTTGCTGGTGCAAGGTGCGGTCGCTATAGCGCAAGCGCAGCGCCACGCCGTCGGCAGCGCCGCGAAAAGAAGCCAGGTCGTCGGCGGGGGTGGCGCCCATAGCGCGGCTGTCTTGCGGCCACGGCTGGTTGGCGCTGGTACCCGCGGGCGATCCGGCGCCTAGTTTGTCGCTGCCGCTTGCAGTGGCAGACGCGGCATCCGCCTGCGGATGCAAGTGCGGCGCAAAACTGGGCAAAAGCGTGTGGCCTTGCCAGAGCTTGCGCCCCCGGTAATGCAGACCGCTTTGGCCGCTCAGTGCGCGCAAGGTGGCGGCGCACAGGGCGTCAAGGCGCTGTTGGTTGCGCACCTGCGCTTGCAGGCTGGGCGCAGCGTCAGCTGCTTCAGGCATGGGTGCCATCGCCTTGCAGCGGCTGGTCAAAGCAGCGCTGAAAGTACTCGGCCACGGTGGCGCGTTCGGCCTCATCGCATTTGTTGACAAAAGACAGGCGCAGCGCCAAGGCCACATCCTTGAAGATTTCCAGGTTTTCGGCCCAGCTAATCACCGTGCGCGGCGACATGACGGTGGACAGGTCGCCCAAGGCAAAGCCTTTGCGAGTCAGGTCGGCCACGGCCACCATTTGCGCCAGCAGGGCCTGGTGCTCAGGCCCGGCCAGCGCGGGCACGCGGGCGGCGACGATGGCTGTTTCTTCGGCAGCGCTCAGGTAATTGAGCGCGGCCACCAAGTTCCAGCGGTCCAGCTGCGCGTGGTTCAGGCGCTGAGCGCCGTGGTACAGGCCATTTAAGTTGCCCAGGCCCAGCGTGTTGCTGGTGGCAAACAGCCGAAACTGCGGGTGCGCGCGCAGCACCGTGTTTTGGTCGAGCAGCGTGAACTGGCCCTCGCGCTCTAGGAGGCGCTGGATGACAAACATCACGTCGGGCCTGCCCGCGTCGTATTCGTCAAAGATCAGGGCCATGGGCCGCTGCAGCGCCCAGGGCACCATGCCTTGCTGGAACTCGGTGACTTGCTGGCCTTCGCGCAGCACCACGGCGTCGCGGCCCACCAAGTCCAGTCGGCTGATGTGGCCGTCGAGGTTGATGCGCACGCAAGGCCAGTTCAGGCGCGCGGCCACTTGCTCGATGTGGGTGGATTTGCCGGTGCCGTGCAAGCCTTGCACCAGCACCCGGCGGTTGTGGCTAAAGCCGGCCAAGAGCGCCAGCGTCACCTCGGGGTTAAAGCGGTAGGCGGTATCGACCTCGGGCACGTGTTCGCTGGGCTCGGTAAAGGCGGGCACTTGCAAAGACGAGTCAATGCCAAACACGCTGCGCACCGAGACCTGGTGCATGGGAATATTCAGGGGCATGGCAGCGGTCGCTGCAGTAGCAGGCGCGCTCATGCGCCGGCCACCGCTGCCAGCGCGGCGCCCAAGCCCTGGGCGGGCGTGGCGTCGGTCTCGATGTGGCTCAGGGCGGCGGCGGCGCGCTGCAGTGCGGGCAGCAGGGCCAGGGCCTTGTCGGCGGTCAGGCGCATCATGGGCGCTTGCACCGCCACGCAAAGGTTAGAGCGGCCCGAGGCCGACGGCACGGCCACGGCCACGCACAGCAGGCCGGGCAAAAATTCTTCGTTGTCCAGCGCAAAGCCCTGGCGGCGCACCTTGCGCACCTCAGCCTCCAGCGCGGCCAGGTCGGTCAGGGTTTTGGGGGTAAAGGCTTCTAGCGGCGTGTTGCCCAGCAGGCGCTGGCGCTGGCCCGGGGCCATCTGGCTCAAAAACACCTTGCCGCTGGCCGAGCAATGCACCGGCACCCGCGAGCCCGGGTGCAAGTAAAAGCGCAGGGGCGCGGGGGTTTCCACCCGGTCCAGGTAAATCACCTCGCTGCCGCTCAGGGCCGTCAGGTTGCAGCTCTCGCCCACTTCGGCCACCAAGTTGCGCAGCACCGCGTGGCGCGCGCCGTGGGCGGTGTCGTTAAGCAGCAGGTTCTCGGCCAGGCGGCGCAGGCGCACGCCGGTGCCGTACTGGCGGCCGTCGCTGCTGCGCTCGAGCAAATGGGCGTTTTCTAGCTGCTGCAACATGCGGTGCAGCGTGGGCTTGGGCACGTCGGTTTCGTCGGCCAGGCTTTGCAGTGAGAAATACTGGTCTTTGGACGCGATCACCTCCAGCAGCGCAAACAAGCGCAGCGTGGGCGTGTCGCCATTGATTTCAACGGGATCGGACTTGGGGAGGGTGACTACAGCTTGCATGGCCGCCATGATAGGGCAAAGCCCAATTTTCTGCAATTTAATGGAACAAAATATCTCGAATAATGAAATAGGTGTTGCATGGCGCCAGTTTCGTGGCTATAGTTTGACCCAATTCCGGTTTTCGGAACGCTTTGTTTCACTACCGCCTGGTTTTGATGCAATGCAGCATTTTTTGGCAGTCGCTGCTGGTGGCTGCTTTTACCGCCCCTCTTTTTTACTTTCAGGAGACCTCGACCATGAGCCAAGCCCCCAAAGACACCCGCACTGTTGTGAGCGGCGTGCAAAAAATGACGCCTTCCGAGGCTTTTGTCGAGACCCTGGTCGCCAATGGCGTGACCGACATCTTCGGCATCATGGGTTCGGCCTTTATGGACGCGATGGACATTTTTGCCCCGGCCGGCATCCGCCTGGTGCCCGTGGTGCATGAGCAAGGTGGCGCTCACATGGCCGACGGCTATGCCCGCGTGTCGGGTCGCCACGGTGTGGTGATTGGCCAAAACGGCCCCGGCATCAGCAACTGCGTGACCGCTATTGCTGCGGCCTATTGGGCGCACAGCCCGGTGGTGATGATCACGCCCGAGACCGGCACCATGGGCATGGGCCTGGGTGGGTTTCAAGAAGCCAACCAGCTGCCCATGTTCCAAGAGTTCACCAAATACCAGGGCCACGTGAACAACCCCAAGCGCATGGCCGAGTTCACCGGTCGCTGCTTTGACCGCGCCATGTCCGAGATGGCGCCCACGCAACTGAACATTCCGCGCGACCATTTCTATGGCGAAATCATGTGCGAAATCCCCAAGCCCATGCGCGTGGAGCGTGGCTCGGGTGGCGAAAACAGCCTGGCTGC
>CANGHQ010000319.1 GCA_947453585.1 Burkholderiales bacterium
GACAAACCCGTCCGCGCTCGCTGCAGAGGGCGAATACCTGGCCCGCATTGGCAATTGCGCGGTGTGCCACACCGCGCCCGGCGGCCCCGCCTTTGCCGGGGGGCGCGCCATTGCCACACCCTTTGGCGCGGTGATGTCCACCAACATCACGCCTGACCCAGCCCACGGACTGGGGCAATGGACGGCTGACGATTTCTGGCGCGCGCTGCACCACGGCAAAAGCCGCGACGGGCGGCGCCTGTCGCCCGCTTTTCCGTACACGAGCTACACCCGCGTGAGTCGGGCGGACGCCGACGCGCTGTTTGCCTACTTAATGACGGTGGCGCCCGTGCCCCAAGCCAGCGCGCCGTCCACCCTGGCTTGGCCGTTTAACACGCAGGCAGCACTGGCCGTATGGCGGGCCTTGTACTTTTGGCCGCAAAACGGCGCAGCGCCCGAGCCAGCCAGCGCAGCTGCGGCACCTGCCGCAGCCCCTTCGGGCGAGACCCTTGCCGCCGTGGCGCGTGGCGCCTATCTGGTGCAAGGCCTGGGCCACTGCACCGAATGCCACGGCACGCGCGGGCCTTTGGGAGGCTTGCAAAGCGGCAAGACCCTGGCCGGCGCCGTGCTGCCCGGCGCGCCCTGGTACGCGCCGTCGTTGCAACGTGCCGACGAAGCAGGTGCGCTATCGGCCGCGGACACCGTGGCCGTTTTGCAAGGAGACATTGCAAATCTGGGCTTTGTCAGCGGCCCCATGGGCGAAGTCGTGCTGCACGGCACCCAGCACCTGCGCGATGCGGACACCTTGGCTATTGCGGCCTATTTGCAATCGGTGGCGCAGCCCGCCAAGCCCCCCGCGCAGAGGGAGGCGGCAAACGCACCCACCGACCCGCGCGCCGCCAAGATTTATGAAGACCAGTGTGCCGACTGCCACGGCAAAGACGGCCAGGGCCAAAGCGGCGCCTATCCGGCCCTGGCGGCCAACCGCGCGGTGCTGATGGACAAGCCCAATAACGCGGTGCTCACCGTGCTGTACGGCGGCTTTGCACCCGCCACCGTGCGCAACCCGCGCCCTTTTGGCATGCCGCCCTATTTGCTGAGCCTGAGCGACGCCGAAGTGGCCGCCGTGCTCACCCACGTGCGCAGCTCTTGGGGCAACCACGCCACTGGCGTGAGCGAGCTGCAAGTGCAGCAGATCCGCCGCGTGCAGGCCGCGCACTGATGGCGCACCCGCCGCCTGTGCTGTCTACGGCGGCGCCCCACGCCCAGACGCAGACCCAGCTTCAACCTCAGACGCAATCGCAATCGCAATCGCCGCCATCATCCTTGCCTCCTTTTGCGCCCCAAAGCGCTGCCTTGCCGCCAGGCATTTCGATCATTTACCAAGACGACGCGCTCTTGGTGCTCAACAAGCCCGCTGGCCTGTTGTCGGTGCCCGGTCGAGGCGAGGACAAGCAAGACTGCCTGAGCAGCCGCGTGCAAGCCCAGTTTGCCGACGCGCTGGTGGTGCACCGGCTGGACATGGCGACCTCGGGTTTGCTGGTGATGGCGCGCGGCCTGGAAGCCCAGCGCGCCCTGAGCGCCGCCTTTGAGCGCCGCCACGTTGACAAGCGCTATGAGGCGGTGGTGGCCGGACTGCTGCCGGTGGACGACGAGTGGCAATGCATTGACCTGCCGATTTTGGTGGACTGGCCGCGCCGCCCGCTGCGCACCATCCACGCGCACGGCCAGGCCAGCCAGACGCGTTGGCGCTGTGTGGCACACGACACACAAAACCAGACCAGCCGCCTGGAACTCGAACCCCTGACCGGGCGCAGCCACCAGTTGCGCGTGCACCTTCAGGCGCTGGGCTGCCCGATCTTGGGCGACGCCTTGTACGCACCGCCCGCAGTGCAAGCGCAGGCGCCACGCCTCTTGCTGCACGCCAGCGCGCTTGGGCTGGCGCACCCCACAAGTGGCACGCCCCTGCACTGGGATTGCCCGGCAGACTTTTAAGGCCGACGCCCTGCCCGCCCAGCAGCGCCCCAAGGCCTAAAATGAGCCGGTGACTACCATACTGAACGCTGATCTGCATTGCCACTCCGTGGTCTCTGACGGAACCCTTACCCCCGAAGCCCTTGCCGAACGCGCCAGCGCCAATGGCGTTGAACTCTGGGCCCTGACCGACCACGACGAAATCGGCGGCCAGGCGCGCGCTGCCGCCGCCGCCAGGGCTTGTGGCATGCGCTACCTCTCTGGCGTGGAAATCTCGGTCACCTTTTTGCACCAGACGGTACACATCGTGGGCCTGGGTTTTGACCCCACCAACCCCGCGCTCAACGAGGGCTTGAAACAAACCCGCGGCGGACGCAGCCAGCGCGCCAAAGACATGGCCAAAGACCTGGCGCGCGTGGGCATCAAAGACGCATTTGAAGGCGCGCTGCAATACGCCGGCAACCCGGACCTGATCTCGCGCACCCACTTTGCCCGCCACTTGGTGGAAACTGGCGTGTGCAAAGAGACCAACGAAGTTTTTCGCAAATACCTCACCGAAGGCAAGCCCGGCTACGTGGAACACCGCTGGGCCACCCTGAAAGACGCCGTGGGCTGGATTACCGGCGCCGGTGGCATGGCCGTGATCGCGCACCCGGCGCGCTACAAGTTCACCGCCAATGAGGAATTTGCGCTATTCACTGAATTCAAAGGCCACGGCGGGCAAGGCGTGGAAGTGGTGACTGGCAGCCACACGGCGGCCGAATACGTCACCTATGCCGCCGCTGCCAAGGACTACGGCCTGGCCGCCTCGCGCGGCAGCGACTTTCACAGCCCGCTGGAAAGCCATACCGAACTCGGCACCCTGCCCTACCTGCCGGGCGCAGTTACGCCGGTGTGGGAGCTGCTGGCCTCTCGCGTGCAGTAAGCGCCAAGACACACGATGGCACAGTTTTTTGAAGTTCACCCCGAGAACCCGCACCCGCGCCTGCTCAAGCAGGCCGTGGCGCTGCTAGAAAAAGGCGGCGTGCTGGCCGTCCCCACCGATTCGAGCTACGCGCTGGTGTGCCAGTTGGACGACAAAGCTGCCGCCGACAGCCTGCGCCGCATTCGCGGGGTGGACGACAAGCACCACCTCACGCTCCTGTGCCGTGACCTGAGCGAGCTGGCCAATTACGCGCGGGTGGACAACTGGCAGTTTCGGCTGGTCAAGGCGGCCACGCCAGGGCCGTACACCTTTATTCTGGAAGCCAGCAAAGAAGTGCCGCGCCGCCTGAGCCACCCCTCGCGCAAAACCATTGGCCTGCGCGTGCCCGAACACAAAACCCTGCAAGACCTGCTGGCCCTGCTGGGCGCGCCGCTCTTGGCCACCACGCTGATTCCGCCGGGCGAGACCGAGGCGCTGAACGACGCGCAAGAAATACGCGAGCGC
>CANGHQ010000320.1 GCA_947453585.1 Burkholderiales bacterium
CCTCTCCGGTGCGCGGGTTGCGCCCGGGCCGGGGCGCCTTGGTGCGGATCTGAAAATTGCCAAAGCCCGAAATTTTGACGTCGGTGCCACCCACGAGCTGGGCCGTAACCAGGTCAAAAAACGCGTCCACCATGTCTTTGGATTCTCGCTTGTTCAGCCCGAGCTGTTCAAACAACAGGTCGGCAAGCTGCGCCTTGGTGACGGCAGCGGTTTCAAGGCTGTCTACGGATAACTGCATGGTGGTCTTTCTGCGGGGCGCTCAGGCACGCTGGCGGGCGCCCAGATCGCGGTCGAGCTGGTCGAGCACCGCTTTCACGGTCTGCTCAATTTGCTCTTCGGTCAGGGTGGCGTCGGCGCTGCTCAGCGTCAGGCGCACGGCCAGGCTGCGCTGCGGCGCGGCAGACTCGCCCTCGGTGGCGGTGGCTTTGGGCCGGTAGACGTCAAACAACTGGGCTTCTTGCAAGAGCCCGCCTGTGGGCGCGGCGTGAATGCAGGCCATCAGGGCCTGGTGGCTCACAGCGTCCGTCACCATCACCGCGATGTCGCGCTGCACCGGCTGCAGCCTGGGCACAGCGGCAAAGACGGCCACGCGGCTTTGCAGCACGGCGTCCAAGTCCAGCTCAAACACCACCGGGTTTTGCAGCAGCTCGTAGTCTTGGCGCCAGCGGGGGTGCAGCTCACCCACATAGCCAATGGCGCGCCCGTGCAGCAGCACTTGGGCGCAGCGCCCGGGGTGCATGGCCGGGTGCGTGGCGGGCACAAACTCAGCCTTCAGGGGCGAGAGCAGCGCTTCGATATCGCCTTTGACGTCAAAGAAATCCACCGCCGTCTCTTTGCGGCCCCATTGCAGCGCGTCTGCCGCGCCGCAGGCCAGACCGGCCACGCGCATGGGCTGATCGAAACCTTGCACCGTGGTGTCGGTGTTTTGCACCGCGTCGTTGCGCAAGAACACGCGACCCAGCTCAAACACGCGCACGCGCGGCGCCTTGCGCGCCTGGTTGAACTTGAGCACCTGCACCAAAGACGCAATCAAAGACGAACGCATCACGCTCATCTGGCTGGCAATCGGGTTGAGCAGCTTGATCGGCTTAGGGTTGCCTGCAAGCTCGTGCTCCCAGCGCTCTTCCACAAAGCTGAAGTTAATGGTTTCTTGGTAGCCCATGGCGGCCAGCGCGCGGCGCAGGGCAAACGGGCTGCGCTGCGACTCAGGCCGCAGCTTGGCCGTAATCGGGCCCAGCGGCGGCGTGTGCGGCAGCGCGTCGTAGCCGACCATGCGCGCCACTTCTTCGATCAGGTCTTCTTCAATCTGCAAGTCAAAGCGGAAAGACGGCGGCACTACGGTCAACACGCCTTCGGCCTGCGACACGTCCAGCCCCAAGCGCTGCAAGGCGTCAAAGCACTGGGCTTGCGTAAGCGGCATGCCAATGATCTTGGCCGCGCGCGCCACGCGCAACTGCACCGGCGTGCGTGCAGGCATGGCCGGTTGCTGGTCGTCCACCGGGCCGCAGGTGGTGTCCGCAGTGCCGCAAATCTCCAAAATCAGGCGGGTCAGGTGTTCAATGTGCTCCACCGTGGACGCCGGGTCCACACCGCGCTCGAAGCGGTGGCCAGCGTCGGTAGAAAAGTTGAAGCGGCGCGAGCGCCCGGCAATCGCCTTGGGCCACCAAAAGGCGGCTTCCACGTAGACATTGCGGGTGTCGTCCGACACCGCAGTGGCGTCGCCGCCCATGATGCCGGCAAGCGATTCGACCTGCACATCGTCGGCAATCACGCCGACTTCGCCGTCTACCTGCACGGTGTTGCCGTTGAGCAGCTTGATCTGCTCGCCCGCCCTGCCCCAGCGCACATCCAGGCCGCCGTGGATTTTGTCCAGGTCAAAAATATGGGATGGGCGACCCAGCTCAAACATCACGTAGTTGGAAATGTCCACCAAAGCCGTGACGCTGCGCTGGCCGCAGCGCGCCAGACGGTCCACCATCCACTGCGGCGTTTTGGCCTTTGGGTTGACATTGCGCACCACGCGGCCTGAAAAGCGACCGCACAAATCGGGCGCGCTGACCGTGACTTTCAGGGTATCGGCGTTGCCAACGGCCACAGGGGAAAATGCGGGCGCCAGCAGCGGCGCGCCGGTGAGCGCGGCCACTTCACGGGCCACGCCATAAACGCTCAGGCAATGCGCCAAATTGGGCGTGAGCTTGAGCGTGAACAAGGTGTCGTCCAGGTTCAGGTGCGTGCGGATGCTTTGGCCCAGGGGCGCATCGGCGGCAAGTTCCAACAAACCACCGTGGTCGTCGGCGAGCTGCAGCTCTTTGGCCGAACACAGCATGCCCTGGCTTTCCACGCCGCGCAATTGCCCGACCTTGATGACAAAGGGCTTGCCGTCGGCGCCCGGTGGCAACTCGGCGCCCACCAAGGCGCAAGGCACGCGAATGCCCACGCGCGCATTGGGCGCGCCGCAAACGATGTTGAGCAGATCGGGCGCGCCCACGTCCACCTTGCAAACGCGCAAGCGGTCGGCGTTGGGGTGTTGCTCAGCGTGGCGGATTTCACCGACCACGATGTGGCTAAACGGTGGCGCTACGGGTTGGAGGTCTTCGACCTCCAGGCCCGCCATGGTCAGGGTGTGGGCGAGTTGCGCGGTGGTGAGCGGCGGATTGCAAAAGGCCCGCAGCCAGGATTCAGGGAATTGCATATGCTTTTCTTGGAATTATTGGAACTGCGAGAGAAAGCGAATGTCGCCATCAAAAAACAAACGCAGGTCGTTGACGCCGTAGCGCAGCATCGTCAGCCGGTCCAGGCCCATACCAAAGGCAAAGCCGATGAATTTTTCAGGGTCCAGACCCATGTTGCGAATCACATTGGGATGCACTTGGCCCGAGCCGGTCACTTCTAGCCAGCGCCCGGCCAGGGGGCCAGTGGCGAACTGGATGTCAATCTCGGCGCTGGGCTCGGTAAACGGAAAGAAGCTGGGCCGAAAGCGCAAAACCAGGTCGTCGCTCTCAAAAAAGGTGCGGCAGAAGTCGGTAAACACAAACTTCAGGTCTTTGAAACTCACGTTCTCGCCCACCCACAGGCCTTCGCACTGGTGGAACATGGGCGAATGCGTGGCGTCGCTGTCCACGCGGTAGGTGCGCCCGGGCGCAATCACGCGAATCTCGGGCATATCGCCCGAAAACAGTGCGCCGTCGGCAGCGCCTGCGGCCTGGCGGTATTTTTTGACGTGCTGCACCGCGTGGCGGATTTGCATCGGGCTGGTGTGGGTGCGCAGCAGCAACGGCGCTTTCTCGGTGCCGCCTTCGACATAAAAGGTGTCGTGCATCGAACGCGCAGGATGGTCTTCGGGCGTGTTGAGCGCGGTGAAGTTGAACCAGTCGGTC
>CANGHQ010000321.1 GCA_947453585.1 Burkholderiales bacterium
ACCGACACCAAAGGCAATAACGTCAACCTCACCGCCTGAAATCAACATGCTTGGCAACTCCCACGTTGCCAAGATTTATTTGTGGGGAATCTAAGGCCGGGGCCGTTTATTCATACTGGGCCTGCGCGATACCACGCGCAATGGTGCGCAGGTTTCGTCGTTTGTTTTGGCCCTACGAATTTGCAGCGCGACCATCCATTAATTTGCGCTGCGCGAACTGGGAATAGTCGTCGTCGGCAAGTTGAAGTGGCTCGGTATATTCCAGTCCGGCCTGTTGCTCGGCCCGCTCCAAAGCGCGGCGCGCGCAGGCGGTGAGCGTGACAAAGGTGTTGCGCTTGTCCAACTCGCCCTTTTCCAGCGTTAGCCAGTCTTCTGCAATCAAGCGCTTGAGGTGGTAACGCACACCGGTCTGCGAGTGCGACAAGCCTGCCAGCAGGGACTTGATCGTGACATCCTGCACGCCGTCATTCATCATGACAAGCAACAAAATGTCAAACGGTATGAGTGAGGAATGAATACCGAGGTATCGGTGTATCAACACTCGAAATTTAAATAATCTTGAGCTGATCGAGCGCGTGTCCAGAATCATTTTTTTATTCAAGCAGGTGGTTGCCTGCAGGGTTATATTTTTTTAAGGCTAATTAATATCGGGTAAGTCACAATAACTTCCACTTTGGCCTCTTACAGAAATATTATTTTCTGATTTATTTTCCCCGACTTTTTAGCATGCATCGACATTCACTGAATATCGTTCCAACAAAACCTACTCCGTCTTTTGCCTTCTTCGCCAAATGGCTCGGCTACCGAACCATAAAAATCGATTTACTTGCCACTTTTGCGCCATGGCATTTGCACTGGTCATCTGGCGTCCAAGTTCTCAGTGCCAACGCTTATTGTTTTTTTAAAGCCTATCAAAGGTATATACAACTTCATACTGAGACTGTAAAGAAATTCACAGTCCAGCCGCAATTTTCTACACCCCATCGCAACCCACATGCGCTTGCTTTTTTGACGGTTAAATCATTCTATTGAGAATATCATTTTTATAACAGGAAAATTCGCACAAAACACGCTTAAAACAAAATCCCAAAACAACAGCCTAAATTAGTATATTTATTTGGCACAATTTTTTTCCGTTCGCAAATACGCATCCAAACGCGGCGCACAGGCCGTCGCCGCGCCCTGCGGCTAGGTGCGCGGCCCCACCCCAGCCGTAGAATCCCGCCTCCATGACCAGCCTTTCCGCGCGCCCCAACCCCGCCCCCAGCGCCGCACCGGTGCGTGCCGAAATCCGGGCACTGTGGCTGCTGGCCTGGCCCATCATGGTGGGGCAGCTCGCCAATATCGGCATGTCGGTGGCGCAGGTGGCCATGGCGGGCCACGCTTCGGCACAAGACCTGGCGGGCGTGTCGCTGGGCATCTCGGTGTGGAACATGGTCATCATTACCCTGATGGGCGTCATGATGTCGGTCAACCCGCTGGTAGCCCACCACGTGGGTGCCAAAGAGCTTGACCAAATTCCGCACTTGGTGCGCCAAGCCTTGTGGAAGGGCATGTTTCTGGGCCTGCTGGCGGGCGGCGTTTTGCAGTGCAGCACCCTGATTTTTGACTTTATGGCGCTGGAGCCCGCCACCCACCAGGTAGCCGTGGGATTTGTGCAAATCACCAGTTTTGCGCTGCCAGCCTTTGCCGCCTACCGCGTGCTGTATGGTTACAGCGCGAGCATGGGCCAGACCAAGCCCATGATGGCGGTGGCCCTGGGCGTGCTGCTGCTCAATATCTTGCTGAGTTGGGTGCTGGTGTTTGGCCATTGGGGCTTTGCGCCACAAGGTGGCCTGGGCTGCGCCTGGTCCACGCTTTTGTGCGTATGGGCCAACCTGGGCGGCTTGCTGTGGTGGATGCGCCGCAGCCCGGCGTTTGCCAGCACCTGGCCGCTGGCACAGTGGGAATGGCCCCACTGGCCGAAGCTGCGCAGCCTGCTCAAAACCGGCCTGCCCATTGGCGTGACCTATTTTGCCGAGACCAGCGCCTTTGCCCTGATTGCCTTGTTGGTGGCGCGCTTTGGCAGCCACCAGGTGGCGGCGCACCAGATTGCGCTCAACTTCACGTCGCTCATCTTTATGGTGCCGCTGAGCCTGGGCGTGGCGGTGCTCACGCGCGTGGGCCACGCTCTGGGCGCGGGGGACCCGCGGGCCGCGCGCTTTCGTGCCTGGGTGGGTGTGGCGGTGGCATTGGGCTTTGCGCTGGTGTCGGCCAGCGGCATTGCCGCTTGGCGCACGCAGATTGCCAGCTTGTACACCGACGACACGGTAGTCGTCGCCCTGGCGGCGCAGCTTTTGCTGCTGGCGGCGGTGTTCCAGCTTTCGGACGCGGCGCAGGTGGTAACTAGTGGCGCCATTCGGGGTTACAAAATCACGCGCGCACCGATGTGGGTGCAGGTGCTGGCTTTTTGGGTGGTATCGCTGCCGCTGGGTTATGTGCTGGGGGTTGCGCCGCACCTGGCGCCCGACTGGCTGCGCGCCCTGGCGTGGTTCCCAACACAGCCCCAGCAGGCCGCCGGGTTTTGGCTGGCTTTGGTGCTGGGCCTGACGGTGGCCGGCGGCGGGCTGCTGCTCTTGCTGCGCCACGTGGCGCGCGCCCACCTGGCCGACGCACCCGTGTCAGCCAAGGCAAACCGCGCCGCCGCGCCCTGACCATGGCGCAGGCCCTGCCCTTCTCTATTGGTCTGGCCGGCCCCACGGCGGCGGGCAAAACGGCGGCTGCCCTGGCCATTGCGCAAGAACACGACTGCGAGATCATCAGCGTGGACTCTGCGCTGGTCTACCGGGGCATGGACATTGGCACGGCCAAACCCAGCGCCACTGAGTTGGCCGCCGTGCCGCACCACCTGATCAACATCCGCGACCCGCTGCAAGCCTATAGCGCCGCCGAGTTTGTGGCCGACGCCCAAGCCCTGATCATCGACATCAGCGCGCGCGGCAAGCTGCCCCTGCTGGTGGGCGGCACCATGCTGTATTTCAAGGCCCTGGCCGACGGCATTGACCCCATGCCCGCCGCCAACGCGGCAGTGCGCGCCCAGATTGAGGGCGAGGCGCAGCACAAAGGCTGGCCCGCGCTGCACGCCGAACTCGCGCAGGTGGACCCCACCACCGCCGCGCGCCTGGCCCCGGCCGACAGCCAGCGCATCCAGCGCGCGCTCGAAGTGTTTCGCATCAGCGGCCTGCCGCTGTCGCACTTTCATGCACGCCAAAACAGCGCCGCCAGGGTGGCCGCCAAACCGCAAGCCGCGCTGATTTCGCTAGAGCCGCAAGACCGCGCCTGGCTGCACGCGCGCATCGCCCAGCGTTTTGACCAAATGCTGGCCGAAG
>CANGHQ010000322.1 GCA_947453585.1 Burkholderiales bacterium
GCTGAGATGGTGTTGCCATTGACCACACCCGACATCAGGCCAATGAGCACAAAGCCCATTTGCGAAATGGTGGAAAACGCCAGCATGCGCTTGAGGTTGGTCTGGGCGATAGCGGCCAGATTGCCCAAGAACAAGGAGGCTATCGACAGCACCATCAGCATTTGCTGCCAGTCAATGGCCAGGGGCAACATGCCTTCCACCAGCAAACGCATGGTGATGGCAAAAGCCGCGAGCTTGGGCGCGCCGCCAATCATCAGCGTAATAGCGGTAGGCGCGCCTTGGTACACATCGGGAATCCACATGTGAAAAGGCACCACGCCCAGCTTGAAAGCCAAGCCAGCCACGACAAAAACCAGGCCAAACACCAGCACCTGGTGGCGCACCTGGCCCGAGACAATCGCTTTGAACACGGCGTTGATGTCCAGCGAACCGGTGGCTCCATACATCATGGACATGCCATAGAGCAAAAAGCCCGAGGCCATGGCGCCCAGCACAAAGTACTTCATGGCGGCCTCAATGGCGCCCGCGTGGTCGCGGCGCAAGGCCACCAGCGCGTAGCTGGAGAGCGTTAGCAATTCCAGGCCCATGTAGATGACCAGGAAGTTGTTGCCCGAGATCATGATGAACATGCCCAAGAGCGCAAACATGCCCAGGGTAAAGAGTTCGCCGCCGCGCAGCATGTCGCGCGAAGCTGAATAGGGCCGGCCATAGATAAGTGTCACCATCACGGCGATGGTGGCAAAGCATTTAAGCCAAGCAGCCATGGTGTCTGCCACCACCATATTGCCAAAGCCGTAGAGGGTCAGGCCCGTGCTGGCGTAAAAGCCTTCGAGCGCCGCCACCACGGCCAGCGTAGCCATGGTGAAAGTAAAGGTCAGGCTGCGCAAGGGGCTTTGGGGGCGCAAATCAACCAAGGCGATGACGCAGGCCATCACCAAGAGCAGCGCCTCAGGAAATACCGCAATCCAACTGATCTGGTCTATCATTTTTCGGTTCTCAAGTCAGCAGGTATCAATTGAGCTTGGACACTGCAACGTGCCTCAGCAATTCGGCCACTGATGCGTCCATCACATCGGTGAAAGGTTTGGGGTTCACGCCCATGTAATGCACGGCCACAGCCAACAAGCCCAGCATCAGGAACTCGCGCGCATTGATGTCCTTGAGCTCCTTCACATGGTCATTGGCCACCGGGCCGAGGTACACGCGCTTGAACATCCACAGCGTGTAGGCGGCGCCAAAAATCAGGGCGCTGGCAGCGGCAAAACCGATCCAGAAGTTGTATTTAACCGCCGCCAAAATCACCATCCACTCGCCCACAAAACCGGCAGTGCCCGGCAAGCCGCAATTGGCCATGGCAAACAAAAGCGAAAACGCCGCGAACTTGGGCATGGTGTTGACCACGCCGCCGTAGCTTGCAATCTCGCGCGAATGCACGCGGTCATACAACACGCCAATCGACAAGAACATGGCCGCCGACACAAAGCCGTGGGCAATCATTTGCACCACACCGCCCGCGACGCCCAGGTCAATAAAGATGAAGAAGCCCAGGGTGACAAAGCCCATGTGCGCGACCGATGAATAAGCCACCAGCTTTTTCATGTCCTGCTGCACCAGCGCCACCAGACCAACATAGACCACGGCAATCAGGGACAAGGCAATCATCAGCCAGGCCCACTCATGCGCCGCATCAGGGGCAATCGGCAGCGAGAACCGCAAAAAGCCATAAGCACCGAGCTTGAGCATGATGGCCGCCAGCACCGCAGAGCCGCCGGTGGGCGCTTCCACGTGCACGTCGGGAAGCCAGGTGTGGACCGGCCACATCGGAACTTTGACAGCAAAGGCGGCAAAGAAGGCAAAGAACAGCCCGGTTTGCTCGCCCCGGCTTAAGGGAAGCGCGTGCCAGGTGGCAATGTCAAAGCTGCCACCCGACTGGATATAGAGGTAAATCAAGGCGACCAGCGTCAGCAAGGAGCCAAGCAAGGTGTACAAAAAGAACTTGAAGGCCGCGTAAATCTTGTTCGGGCCGCCCCAGATGCCGATGATCAGGTACATCGGAATCAGCGTGGCCTCAAAGAATACGTAAAACAGCAGGCCGTCCAGCGCACTGAACACGCCAATCATCAGGCCCGACAGAATCAAAAAAGCCGCCATGTACTGGTTGACCTTGCGGGTAATCACTTCCCAGCCCGCAATCACCACCACCACGTTGATAAACGCGGTCAGCAGCACAAACCAGAAAGAAATGCCGTCCACACCGAGGTGGTAGTTGACATTGAAACGCTGGATCCACGAAGCGTTCTCGACAAACTGCATCTCGGCCGTGCCGAGCTGAAAGCCGGCATAGAGCGGCAATGTCACCAAAAAGCTGGCAACCGCACCCACCAGGGCAAACCAGCGCACCGCAGTGGCCTGGTCATCGCGCCCCAAGGCGAGCAAGACGACGCCAAAGGCAATCGGCATCCAAATAGCAAGGCTCAACAATCCCATTTTTCTTATTCCTTACTTATTGAGCCAAACGAAATACGTCATGAGCACAAAAATACCCAGGATCATGGCCAGCGCATAGTGGTACAGATAGCCCGACTGCAGCTGACGCACGCGTCCAGAAATCCATCCGATCAGCTTCCAAGAGCCGTTGACCAAAAGGCCGTCGATCAGCATGCGGTCGCCGCCCTTCCACAGGCCGGTGCCCAAGATGCGCGCGCCACGGGCGAGGATGTTTTCATTGAACCAGTCTAGGAAGTATTTGTTTTCCAGCACCACGATCAGCGGACGCAGCACGCGGGCAAAGGCCGCAGGCACTCCTGGGTTGATAAGGTACATATACCAAGCCGTGACCACGCCACCCAAGGCCAGCCAGAACGGCGCGGACGTCAGTGCATGCACCGCCATGGCCACTGGGCCGTGGAAGGCTTCGCCCAACTCAACCATCACCGGGTGCTTGTCTGCGTTAACCAAAATGGCGTCTTTGAAGAATTCGCCAAAGAGCATGGGCTCGATCGTCATGAAACCGATGACCACAGAGGGAATGGCCAACAATACCAGCGGCACCCAAACCACCCAGGGCGACTCGTGCGGCGCGTGGGCTGCCGCATGGTGACCATGGGCATCGTGTGCGTCATGTGCATCGTGATGGGCATCATGGTGCGCATCCGGGTTCTGGTCGTAGCGCTCTTTGCCGTGGAAGACCAAAAAGTACATGCGGAAAGAATAGAAGGCCGTCACGAACACGCCAGCCAGCACCGCAAAGTGGGCAAATCCGGCTGCGGGCAAATGGCTCTCGGCCACCGCCTCAATGATGCTGTCTTTGGAATAGAAGCCCGAGAAGAACGGCGTGCCAATCAGCGCCAGAGAACCC
>CANGHQ010000323.1 GCA_947453585.1 Burkholderiales bacterium
GTGTGGTGCGCGGTGGCGGTGGCCGTGGGTTCGGCCACGCAAGACATTGCGCTGGACGCCTTTCGCATCGAGTCCGCCGACACCGGCCACCAGGCCGCGCTGGCCGCCACCTACCAAACCGGCTACCGCCTGGCCATGATCTGGGCTGGTGCCGGCGCACTCTGGATCGCGGCGCGCGCCGAAGTGCCTGCGGCTGTCGCAGGCGCCGCCGCGCCCTACCAGCACGGTCCCTGGCAAACCGCGTATTTGGTGATGGCGCTGAGCATGCTGCCCGGCGTGTTGACAGTGCTGTTTTCGCAAGAGCCGGTGCCTGCGCGCGTGCCTGTGGCCAAAAACCTGCGTGAGTGGCTGCGCGGCGCGCTGTTGGCACCCTTTGCCGACTTTTTGGGCCGCTACGGTTGGCACGCGGCGCTGATCTTGGCGCTGATCGCCACCTACCGCATCAGCGACGTGGTGATGGGCATCATGGCCAACCCGTTTTATGTGGACATGGGCTTTAGCAAGGACGAAGTGGCGGCGGTCACCAAGGTGTTTGGCGTGGTGATGACGCTGCTGGGCGCCTTTGTGGGCGGCCTGCTGTCACTGCGCATGGGCGTGATGCGGGTGATGATGCTGGGCGCCGTGCTGAGTGCGGCCAGCAACCTGCTGTTTGCCTGGCTGAGCACGCGCGGCCACGACGTGACCGCGCTGATTTGGGTGGTATCGGCCGACAACCTGGCCAGTGGGATTGCGTCTTCGGCGTTTATTGCCTATTTGTCGTCGCTGACCAATGTGCAGTATTCCGCCACGCAATACGCGCTGTTGAGTTCCATGATGCTGCTGCTGCCCAAGTTTGTAGCCGGTTTCTCAGGCAAATATGTGGACGCCTTTGGCTACGCCAATTTCTTTACCGCCACCGCGCTTTTGGGCGTGCCGGTGCTGCTACTGGTGGCGCTGGCAACGCGCTTGCAAGCCGTGCAGCCCAAGCCTTGACGCTGCCGCCAGCGCGCCAGCCATTCGCCGTGGTTTACGCAACTTTACCCAGGCTATGGGTGACACGCATGCCAGAGTCGTACAGCACCACTAGACTGAGGCGATGAAAAAACACCTGTTGATGATCGAAGACGACGCCCGCTTGGCGGCCATGGTGGCGGAGTATTTGCAGCTCAATGATTTCAGCATTGAGCGCGTGGGCGACGGGCTGTCGGGCCTGGCACGCCTGCGCCAGGCACCCAATGGCGCGCCACCGATCGACCTGGTGGTCCTGGACCTGATGCTGCCCGACATCGACGGCCTGGAGGTCTGCCGCCGCATCCGCGCCTTGAGTGGCACGCTGGGGCAAACCCCGGTGCTCATGCTCACGGCCAAAGGTGACCCGATGGACCGCATCGTCGGCCTGGAACTCGGCGCCGATGACTACCTGCCCAAACCCTTTGAGCCGCGCGAGCTGCTGGCGCGCATTCGCGCAGTGCTGCGCCGCAAGACCGAGCCCGACCACCCGACCGGCGAGCACGCGGTGCTGCAATTCGGCTCGCTGGAGATTGACCGCGACGCCCGCACCGTGACCGTGGCCGGCGTGCCCAGCGAACTCACCTCTTACCAGTTTGACCTGCTGGTGACGCTGGCAGAGCGCGCCGGGCGGGTACTCACGCGCGACCAGATCATGGAGGCGGTGCGCGGGCGCGAGCTTGACGCCTTTGACCGCTCGATTGACGTGCACATGGGCCGCATTCGCGCGGCTATCGAGCAAGACCCCAAAACCCCCAAACGCATCCTGACCGTGCGTGGCGTGGGCTATGTGTTTGCACGCCAACAAGACTAGACCGCGGGCTGCCTGACCATGCTGCAAAAACTCTATGTGCGCATCTGGCTGGCGGTGGTGCTGGCCGTCGCCATGCTCAGTTTGCTCGTTGGCATGGTTTGGCGCATGGCCGCCGAGCCACCGCTGCGCGAAGTGGTGGTGCGTAACACCCAGGGCGACGTGATTGGCAGTGGCAGCGCCCACGCCCTGCGCCCTGGCACCTACCACCACGACGAGGAAGACCACGAAGGCGCCGACCACGCGCAACACATGCAAGCGCTGCCAGGTGCCGCAGCTACTGCGCCCGACAGCCCCAATGCAAATTCGAAAGCACAGCCGCAGGAGCCCGACGCCGCCGACGAGCCCATCGGCCATTTCGGTCGTGGCCCAGAGTTTGTGGTGCGCCTGCAAGACGGGCAAACCATGCATTTGCACCTGCCCCGCCCGCCGCGCAGTCCCTGGATCGCGCCCTTCGGCTTTTTTGGCGCCTTGACCCTGGTGGCCGCAGCGGTGGCCCTGGCCACCTACCCCATCGTGCGACGCCTCACGCGCCGCCTTGAAAGCCTGCAAGCAGGCGTCCAACGCTGGGGCGACGGCGACCTGACGGTGCGCGTGCGGGTGGAAGGCGACGACGAGGTCGGCTTTCTGGCCCAGCGCTTTAACCACGCAGCGGCGCAAATCGAAAACCTGGTCAAGGCGCGCGACGCGCTTTTGGCCTCGCAGAAGTCGCTCTTGGCCAATGCCTCGCACGAGTTGCGCTCGCCGCTGACCCGCATCCGCATGGGGCTGGAACTCATGGGCAAGGGTTCGCCCGAAGCGCTGGCCCAGCGCAAACCCGAGATCGAACGCAACTTGGCCGAGCTTGACCAGTTGATTGACGAAATATTGCTGGCCAGCCGCCTGGACGCCCGCGAGGCCGACGTTGGCACCGTAGAACCGGTCGATCTGGTGGGTCTGGCCGCCGAAGAATGCGCGCGCAGCGGCGCCACACTCGACACCCAAGCCGCCGTGCTGCTGGTGCCCGGCATTGCCAAACTGCTGCGCCGCGCCGTGCGCAATCTGCTGGAAAACGCCTGCCGCCATGCAGCCGCCCCGGCCGAGGTGGCGCTGCACCAAGAGGGCGGTTTTGCGGTGATTGAAGTCAAAGACCACGGCCCGGGCGTGCCCGAGGCCTTGCAGGCGCGCATTTTTGAGCCCTTTTACCGCCTGCCTGGCGCGTCCGAACAAGACGGCGGCGTGGGCCTGGGGCTGGCGCTGGTGCAATCGATTGCACTGCGCCACGGCGGCAGCGCCAGCTGCAGCAACCGAAGCGGCGGCGGCGCCTGCTTTACGCTGCGCTTGCCGCTGGACGTGGCAGCGGCTAGACCATCGCCTTAAGAAACAAATCGCGGTCTGGGGCAAAGTTCTCGTGCAGGGGCAGCAGCGCGCCACCCAGCGCGCGCGCGTCTGAGCCAATGTCGCCCGCAATCAGCCGGGTGCGCCACAGGCCTTCCCAGTTGTAGTCTTCCAGCGCCTGCGTGGTTTGCGCCAGCAGCATGGCCAGCATGGCGCGCGAAAACGAGCCGTCAA
>CANGHQ010000324.1 GCA_947453585.1 Burkholderiales bacterium
CAGTTCATCAGCCGCAGACTGCTGGGGCGCGATGCCACGCGTGAAGAGGCGCCGGTGATTCTGGACGAGTTTGCCAATACCGCGTCTGCCGGCTCCATCATCGCTTTTCACCGCCACAAGGCTGACATTGAGGCCGGCCAGGTGGGTGTGATTTGCTCGTTTGGCGCGGGTTATTCGATTGGCAGCGTGGTGGTCAAGAAGCTCTGAACCAGGGCTTTTTGCCAGACTTTTCGCCGCAGCCCCACCGCTGCGGGAGCCGCACCAGGGGCTGAAAGCCTAGGTGCCGTCGTCTCAGGCCAGCGCGCGCTTGAGGCGGATTTCTTCGATCTTGACGCCGCCGATCGACACCGTCTTGGCGCTGGGCATTTCGCGTTTGAAGCCGGCGTTGGTAAAAAACTGCATGGCGCGCTCATTGGCCAGGGGCAGCCAGATGCTGACATCGGTGCAGCCTTCTTCAATCAGGCCTTCGCGCGCCGCGTCCCACAGAGACAGGCCTACGCCAAGGCCAACAAAATCGGCGTCCACATAAATCGACCAAATCTCGCCCATGGTTTGTTTGGTGCCTTCGTCGCGGCTGCGGTCAAAGCCGACAAAACCCACGATGCGTTCGCCCAGCAAGGCCACGTGCACTTGCGGCTCGGCGTATTCAATGGCTTCGCGCCAGTAGGCCTGTCGCTTGTCCAGCGCCATGACGGGGACGGTCACGTCGCCCAAAAGGCCGCGATAAGCGTCCTGGACGGTGGCGTTGTGGAGTTCGGCAATGGCGCGCGCGTCGCGCAAAACGGCGGGGCGCACCGGGAAAACTGAAGTACTGGACATGAATAAAGGCGAGAAACCTGGAGTTGCGAAAAATGCGAAGGCCGATTGTCGCAGCATCGCCCAAGCGACGGCGCTGCGCCCGCCGCGCACGCTGATGGGTACAAACGCCCATCGCCCGCGCTGCCTCTTGCGCAACCTAGGGTGATTCCCCCCTTGCGTATGCAGCGCCTGCAAGCCCAGAATGCAGGCAACGTTGGAGGACAAAGACACCATGGCCCATCAGCACATCACGGCGGACCCCGCCAACTTTCCGGTGCAGCGCCTGTGCCACTGGGCGCAGGCCACACCGGACAAGATTTACCTCACCCAACCGCTGGGCCAAGGCGCGGTGCAAGATATCTCTTGGGCGCAAGCCGCCGACCAGGTGCGTCGCATGGCCGCGTGGATGCAGACCCAGAACTGGCCTGCAGGCAGCCGCGTGGCCATTTTGGGCAAGAACAGCGCGCACTGGGTGTTGGCCGACCTGGCCAGTCTGATGGCCGGCCACGTGTCGGTGCCGATTTACCCCACCTTCAACGGCGAGGCGCTTGCCTACATCCTGGAGCACAGTGAATCGCGCGCCTGCTTTGTGGGCAAGATGGACGACAGCAGCAGCCTGCGCAGCGTGCCCGCCGGGGTGGCGCTGGTCGCCATGCCCCTGTCACCCGCAGGCGTGGCCGGACTGCAATGGGACGAGCTGCTGCGCCAGCACGCGCCCCTGAATGGCACGCCGACCACCGACGCTGGCGCCGTATGCACCATCATTTACACCTCGGGCACCACCGGCAGACCGAAGGGCGTGGTGCAAACCTTTGGCGCCATGGCCTGGGGTCTGGCCAGCGCTACGCGGCGCATTCCCATCAGCGCCAGCGACCGCTTTATTTCTTACCTGCCGCTGGCGCACGTGGCCGAGCGCATGCTGGTGGAACAGACCTCGCTGCGTTTTGGCGGTCATGTGTTTTTTGCCGAAAGCCTGGACACTTTTTTGGCCGATTTGCAGCGGGCGCGCCCCACCATCTTTTTCTCGGTGCCGCGCCTGTGGGTCAAGTTTCGGCAGGGCGTGTTTGAGAAGATGCCCGAGCGCCGGCTCAAGCTGCTGCTGTCGATTCCTTTGCTGGGCGGCTTGGTGCGGCGCAAGATCCTCGCAGGGCTGGGCTTGGACCAATGCCAGCTCGCCGCCGGGGGCGCCGCGCCCATGCCGGCCGACGTGCTGGCCTTTTTTAGGGGCCTGGGACTGGATTTGATCGAGGTCTACGGCATGACCGAGAACTGCGGCGTTTCGCATTCCACCCTGCCCGGCGACATGGGCGTGGGCTCGGTCGGCCTGCCTTATGAGGGCGTGGAAAGCCGCATTGACCCGGAGACCGGCGAAATACAAATGCGCTGCCCGGCGCTGATGCAGGGTTACTTCAAAAGCCCGGACCAAACCGCACAAACCATGACCGCCGACGGCTGGCTGCGCACCGGCGACAAAGGCCGTTGCGACGCCCAAAGCCAGCTCACCATTACCGGGCGTGTCAAAGACATCTTCAAAACCAGCAAGGGCAAGTACGTGGCGCCCGCGCCCATCGAAGACCTGCTCATCACCCACCCCGACATCGAGGCCTGCGCCGTCACTGGCGCCAACCTGGTGCAGCCGCTGGCGGTGGTGATGCTGTCGCAAGAAGCCGCCCAGCGCAGCCAGGACGCGGCGATCAGGCTGCAGATGACGCACTCGCTGCAGCAGCACCTGCGCAGCGTCAACGACCGGCTGGATCACCATGAGCGCCTGGACTGCCTGGCCGTGGTCACCGATCTGTGGACGCCAGAAAACGGCTTTGTCACCCCGACCTTCAAGGTCAAGCGCGACCGGATTGACGCATCCTATGGCGAGCAGTTTGAGGCCTGGGTGCAAAGCGCCATGCCGGTAGTCTGGGTGCGCCACTGACGGGGTTGCTTGTCGGCCGTTCGCGTTGAACAGCCCCTGAAAGCTCCGGTCAAATATTGTGAAATCTAAGGCAGCCGCGGCCAAGGGTTAAAGTCGGTCGCATGCAAAGTGCGACGGTTTTTTATTTTGGGCGCGTCCAGCGCCAGGGGTCGAAGTTGCTTGTACAGGGAATAGCGCTGGTGCTTTGCGCAGTGGCCCTCAATAGCCAGGCCGCCGGGTTTGAAGACTCCATGGCCCAGCGCACGCTGGCCTGCACCGGCTGCCACGGCCCGCAGGGCAAGTCCGGGCCCGATGGCTATTACCCGCGCCTGGCGGGCAAACCGGCGGGCTATTTGTACAACCAGCTGCGCAATATCCAGGACGGCCGGCGCCACTATGCGCTGATGGAGGGCCTGCTGGCGCCGCTGAGCGACGCCTATTTGCGCGAGATCGCCACCTATTTCTCGGCGCTCGACATCCCCTACACGTCGCCCAGCGCCCAAAGCACAGACCCCGCACTGCTTGCACGCGGCCAAACGCTGGCGCGCAAGGGCGACGCTGCGCTGCAAATACCGGCCTGTGTGCAATGCCACGGCACGGCGCTCACTGGCGTGCAACCCAG
>CANGHQ010000325.1 GCA_947453585.1 Burkholderiales bacterium
AAAAAGATAGGTAAAAAATGACCACAGTTACTACGCTTACCACCGCAGGAATCGCGGCGCTGACTACAGCACAGGTAGTGGCATTGACGACCGCAGATTTCGCTGTGCTCACGACAGCGCAGGCTTACGCGCTGACAACAGAACAGCTCCAGGCCATTGAAACCGCTGATTTTGTGGCGATCAAAACCGCCAATTTGCGCGCCTTGACGACGGCTCAGGTGGCTGCCCTCTCCACAGGCCAGATTGCGGCTCTCACGAGCGCGCAGGTACTGGGACTGAGTACGGCCAACGTTAGCGCCCTGTCGACTGGGCAAATGGTCGCGCTGACCACGGCGGACCTGGTGGCGTTGTCAACGGCAAATGTCGTTACGCTGTCCACCCAGCAATTGGTTTCGCTGGCCACCGACCAGGTGCTGGCAATGACCACCGCTCAAGTCAAGGCATTGGGCACCAGCCAAGTCGCAGCGCTCACCACCAGCCAGGTGGTGGCGCTGAGCACGCTTCAGGCCTCCGCTCTGGGCACAGCGAACGCAGCGGCCTTGACTACGGCGCAATTGGTCGCAATGGAAACAGCAGACCTCGCGGCCATGAACACCGCCAGCCTGCGTGTGCTGTCTTCAACCCAGATCGCCGTCTTGACGACCAACCAGTTGGCGGCTCTCACCACAGCACAGTTTGCGAGCCTGACTTCGGCGCAGGCCAGCGCACTGACCACCAAGCAAGTGGTCGCGCTGACCACCGCGCAAGTGGTGGCGATGGACACCGCCCAAGCGGCAGCGCTCACCACCGCACAAATCGTGGCGCTGGAGACGGTCGACCTCGCAGCGCTGACCACAGCCAATCTGCGCGCACTTTCCACCGCACAGGTGGCAGTACTCACGACCAATCAGTTTGCGGCATTGCAGACGGCCCAAGTGGCGAATCTGACCACCGCACAAACCGCCGCACTGACGACGAACCAGGTGGCCACCCTTACCGCAGCACAGGCAGCGGGCCTGAGCACGGCCAGTGCCAGCGCCTTGGGCACCAGCCAATTGGTGGCCCTCAAAACCGCCAATTTGGCGCTTTTGACCACTGCCAACATCCGGGCCATGTCCACGGCACAGGTGGCCGCGCTCACCACCAGCCAAATTGCAGCCCTGACCACGGCCCAAGCCTATGGACTGAGCACCTCCAACGCCAGTGCGCTGACCACAGCCCAGCTTACCAGCCTGAAAACGGCCAATCTCGCGGTCTTGACCAGTGCCAACCTGCAGGCGCTGTCTGCCTCCCAGACGGCAGCACTCACCACCGCCCAGATCGTAGCGCTCACCACCGCCCAAGCCTATGGTTTGGGCACCGCTAACGCCAACGCGCTGACTACTGCCCAACTCGTCGCCATGGAAACGGCGGATTTGGCAGCCTTGACCACTGCAAATCTGCAATCTTTGTCGACGTCGCAACTGGCTTCGCTGACCACCAGCCAGATTGCGGCACTCACCGCAGCGCAGGCTGCGGGACTGAGCACCGCCAATGCCAATGCATTCACGACTGCGCAACTGTTGGCATTGACGACGGCCGATCTGGCCGCTCTGAGCACCGACAATCTGCGTGCTCTGTCGACCAGCCAATTGGTGGCACTGAGCACGGATCAGGTAGCCGCACTGACGACGGCCCAATTGGTCGGACTGACCACGGCCCAAGTGGCTGCGCTGTCAACGCGCCAAGTGGTGGCACTGGGCACCAAACAAGTGGCGAATCTGAGCACAGCCAACGCCGCAGCCCTGACCACCAGCCAGATTGCGGCACTGGAGACGGTGGACCTGGTCTCCTTGACCACCGCCAACGTAAATACCCTGGGCACGGCCCAAGTCGCGGCCCTGAGTACCGCCCAAACGGTGGCCCTGACGACGGCACAACTCCAAGCCCTGACCACCGCCCAAACTGCAGCGCTGACCACCAACCAAATCGTTTCCCTCTCCACCGCCCAGGCGTATGGCCTGAGCACAGCCAACGCGGCTGCCCTGAGCACCCGCCAAGTCGTGGCCCTAGAGACGGCTGACTTGGTGTCCCTGACTACGGCCAACGTGCGCGCACTCACAACGGCCCAGGTCGTGGCACTGACCACCGCCCAGACGGTGGCGCTGACCACCGCGCAGCTCCAAGCCCTGAGCACCACACAAACCGCAGCCCTGACCACCAACCAGATCGTGGCCCTGACCACCGCCCAGGCCTACGGCCTGAGCACGGCCAACGCCGCAGCGCTGACCACCAGCCAACTCGTGGCCCTGACTACGAGCGACCTGGCCGTCATCACCACAGCCAACCTGCAAGCCCTGAGCACGGCGCAGGTCGCCGCATTGACGACCAGCCAGACGGTTGCGCTGGGCACCGCACAAATCGTGGGCCTGAGCACGGCACAAACCGCAGCCCTGACCACCAGCCAGATTGCAGCGCTCACCAACGCGCAGGCCCTGGGCCTGAGCACGGCCAACGCCGCAGCGCTGACCACCAGCCAACTCGTGGCCCTGACCACGAGCGACTTGGCGGTGGTGACCACGGCCAACCTGCGTGCGCTCTCTGCAGCGCAGGTTTCCGCATTGACGACCAAGCAGATCGTGGCCCTGAGCACAGCCCAGGCCTATGGCCTGAGCACGGCCAACGCCAACGCGCTGACCACCAGCCAAGTCGTGGCGATGGAGACGGCTGACCTGGTGGCTTTGACAGCGGCCAATATTGCAGCCCTCTCCACGGCCCAAACTGTGGCCCTGACGACCAACCAGACGGTGGCCCTGACGACGGCGCAACTGCAGGCCCTGACCACGAGCCAAACCGCCGCGCTTAGCACCAACCAGATCGTGGCGCTGACCACCGCCCAGGCCTACGGCCTGAGCACGGCCAACGCCGCAGCGCTGACCACCAGCCAACTCGTGGCCCTGACCACGAGCGACTTGGCAGTGGTGACCACGGCCAACCTGCAGGCCCTGAGCACTGCACAAACCGCAGCGCTGACCACCGCCCAGATCGTGGCCCTGACCACCGCCCAGGTCGCTGGCCTGAGCACGGCCAACGCTGCAGCCCTGACCACCAGCCAAGTCGTGGCGATGGAGACGGCCGACCTGGTGTCCCTGACCACGGCCAACGTGCGCGCTTTGACCACGGCCCAAGTTGTAGCGCTGACTACCGCCCAGACGGTGGCGCTCACTACAGCCCAGTTGGTGGCTTTGAGCACGTCCCAGACGGCAGCCCTGACGACTAACCAGATCGCAGCCCTGACCACGGCCCAGGCCTACGGCCTGAGCAGCGCCAACGCCAATGCCCTGACCACCAGCCAA
>CANGHQ010000326.1 GCA_947453585.1 Burkholderiales bacterium
GCCTTCACCGCCGCCGACACCGAACCCATCTCCGCCTTGCCGGCCAGGCGCGTTTTCACGGCGCCCATCACCTTGCCCATGTCGCCGGGGCCCGAAGCGCCGAGTTCCACCACGATCGCCTTGACCGCAGCCAGCACCTCGTCGGCCGACATGCGCTGGGGCAGGTAGGCCTGCAACACGATGATCTCGGCGGCTTCCTTGTCGGCCAGGTCCTGGCGCGCGGCGGACTCAAAGGCTGCAATCGAGTCTTTGCGCTGCTTGATGAGCTTGTCCACCAGGGCGATCACGGCGGCGTCGTCGAGCACGATGCGTTCGTCCACTTCGCGCTGCTTGCAGGCGGCGAGCAGCAGGCGGATGGTGCCCAGGCGCTCGCTGTCTTTGGCGCGCATGGCGGTTTTCATATCTTCGGTAATCTGGTCTTTAAGCGACATGGCCGTAGGCTCCTGCGGATGGGGAATAAGAAGTTAAAAAAGCCCGCCGGAGCGTCCCCAGGCGAGCTTTTTGTGCTTTGGAAACCCTTTTGGGTTTCTTGGGCAAAAGAAACTTAGAACAGTTTCTTCGGCAATTGCATGCTGCGAATGCGCTTGTAGTTGCGCTTCACGGCAGCTGCTTTTTTGCGCTTGCGAATCGCGGTGGGCTTTTCATAGAACTCGCGGGCGCGCAAGTCAGTCAGCAAACCGAGCTTCTCGATAGTGCGTTTAAAGCGGCGCAGTGCGACGTCAAAGGGTTCGTTCTCTTTTACACGGATCGTGGTCATTACGTAATGGTGTCCAAAATATGCCGACGAAGGTCATGGTGGAAGATCGGGCCACCCATGCCACGTACGGCGAAGTTCCCCGCTATTAAAGTTGATCAGGCAGCGGGGGTTTGCCAGCAAAGCCTCGGATTATAGCCCTGACTACTCAGGCTTTTGGTGCTTTCAGGCTCTCAGCCAGTGCAATTGCGCATGCATTTGCGCTGGCCCAGGCCCATTGGAAGTTGTAGCCGCCCAGCCAGCCGGTCACATCTACCACTTCGCCAATGAAATACAGGCCTTTTTGGCGCGACTCCAGCGTCTGGCTGGAAAGCACCTCGGTGCTCACGCCGCCAGCGGTCACTTCGGCCTTGCGGTAGCCCTCGGTGCCGTTGGGGGTGATTTCCCAGCGGCTCACGCGCTCGGCCAGGGCGGCGAGCGCCTTGTCTGGTGTGTCGGCCACCGAGCGGTCCCAGGGCTGGCCTTGGGCTTTTCCCTGTTCTACCCAAGTGTCGGCCAGGCGGGCGGGCAAGACGGCGGCCAGTTCATTGGCCAGCAGCTTGCGCGAATGGGTTTTGGCCTGCGCGAGCTGCTGCGCCACGTCGGTATGCGGCGCCAGGTTCAGGCGAATGGGCGTGTTGGGTTGCCAGTAGCTCGAAATCTGCAGCACCCCGGGGCCGCTCAGGCCCCGGTGGGTGAACAACAAGTCTTCGTTAAAAGCCGTGGCCGCTTTTTTGCTGCCCGTGGTGATTTGCACCGGCAGCGACAGGCCGGCGAGCTGCGCAAACGGCGCCCAGTCGGCCTCGTCAAAGGTGAGCGGCACCAGCGCCGGGCGGGGTGCGACCAGCGGCAGGCCAAACTGGCTGGCGATGCGGTAGCCAAAATCAGTGGCGCCAATCTTGGGGATGGACAGGCCGCCGGTGGCAATCACCACGGCGCTGCACGCCACCGGGCCTTGGCTGGTGTCTAGCAGGTAGCGGGGCGCGGGCGGGTTAGTCTGCGCCGCGTCGCTACTGGCGTCCTGGGGCGCGGCGCGCAGCGACTTGACGCTGCAGGGCTGCCAACGGGTGACGCCGCCCGTGGCGCATTCGGCCAGCAGCACCTTGATGATGTCTTCGGCCGAGCGGTCGCAAAAGAGCTGGCCCTTGTGCTTTTCGTGGAAAGCCACGCCGTGCTTTTGCAGCAGGTCCAAAAAATCGCGCGGCGTATAGCGCGACAGCGCCGAGCGGCAAAAGCGCGGGTTGTCGCTCAAAAAGTTGGCCGGTGTGGTGTCCAGGTTGGTGAAATTGCAGCGGCCGCCGCCCGAGATGCGGATTTTCTCAGCCACTTTTTCGGCGTGGTCTATCACCAAGACCTTCAGGCCGCGCTGGCCCGCCGCCCCCGCACAAAACAAACCGGCGGCGCCTGCACCCACCACCACGACATCAAAAAATTGCATGGCGGCGAGTGTAGGCGCAGGGCTTGCGCGCTGGTCCAGAGTCAGGGTCAGGCCTGGGTCACCAGCGGCAGGCTGCGCAAGCGCTTGCCCGAGAGCGCAAACAGCGCGTTGGCCACGGCGGGCGCCAGCGGTGGCAGGCCGGGTTCGCCCACGCCGCCGGGCTTGCGGGTGCTCGACACAATGTGCGTTTCCACCACAGGCGCGTTGGCCAGTTGCACCATCGGGTAATTGGTGAAGTTGTTTTGCTGCACCACGCCCGCCACGATGTCGATCTTGCCCCACAGCGCAGCGGACAGGCCAAACACCACGGCGCTTTCCATTTGCTGGGCCACGATGCCGGGGTTAACGACCGTGCCGCAGTCAATGGCGCAGACCACGCGGTGCACGCGCGGCATGCCGTCTTGCAGCGACACTTCGGCCACCTCGGCCACGATGGAACCAAACGACTCGTGCAGCGCAATGCCGCGCGCATGGCCCGCAGGCAGGGCGCTGCCCCACTTCGCCTGCTCGGCGGCCAGATTGAGCACCGCCAGATAGCGGGGTGCGCCTTGCAGCAGGCTGCGGCGAAATTCGAGCGGGTCTTTTTGCGTGGCAGCGGCGAGCTCGTCGATAAAGCTCTCAGAGAAAAACGCGTTATGCGAATGCCCCACCGAGCGCCAAAAGCCCACGGGCACGCCCATATTGGTGGCCACGTGCGCCATGTGCTGGTGCTTGAAGCCATAGGGCAGGTCAAACAGACCTTCCGCCGTGGTTTTGTCGGGCAGGTCCACCGGGCCGGCCAGCAGGGGCACGGCGCGCTCCATCCAGCGCGGCGAAATGGCGTCGCCCGCCGACTTGATGCGCAGGCTTTGCACCTGGCCTTGCGCGTCGAGCGTGGCTTTGAGGCGGGCGGCGTGCATGGGGCGGTAAAAGTCGTGGCCCATGTCTTCTTCTCGCGACCACGACAGTTGCACCGGCTTGCCTCCCGTGGCCATGGCCACTTTGACGGCCTGGGCGATAAAGTCCACCTCAAGCCGGCGGCCAAAGCCACCGCCCAAGAGGGTGACGTGTACCACCACTTTGTCTGCGTCCGCACCTGCCGCCTTGGCGGCAGCGGCGCGAGCAGACGAGGGGATTTGCGTAGGCGCCCATATTTCGAC
>CANGHQ010000327.1 GCA_947453585.1 Burkholderiales bacterium
AAAGGGCACCTCGGTGCCCTTTTTCTTTGCCTCTGTATTTTGTCGGCCCCGGTTCGGGGGCGGTGTCCAGAACGCTGCGCCTAATCCCGCCGCTGCACGACCGCGTCCAGCGCGCGCTGTGCGTCGCGCTTGAGTTCCAGGTCGGTGGTGATGGCTACCGACTGGCGAAACAGGTGCTGCGCTTTGCCCCAAAGACTCAGGCGTGCGCACATCACGCCGGCCAGGTACTGCAGCAAGGCGTCGCGCGGATCCGCCATTTGGGCGGCCTCGATACGGGCCAACCAGGCCGCGTCGGGCGTGCCGTCTTGCTGGGCAAAGCCGCTTTCGATGGTGCGCACCAGTTGGCGGCGTTGCGCCTGTGTCAGCTCCTTGGGTTGCTGCGCCATGCGGTCCCACACCGGCAGCAGCCACAGGCGCGACTGGGCTGCATCACCGCCCAAAGCCAGCCAATGGCGGGCTGCGCCCAGTGCCACGTCGGTCATGGCGCGTTCGGATGCCTCCAGTGTGCTCCAGGCCTGGGCCACCTGGGCCGGATCTTGGGCCGCAAACACCAGCTCGAGTGCCAGCGCCCTGGACAAGCTCGCCCCATTGGTCTTGGCCATGGCACGGTGCTTGACCAACTGGCGCACGGTTTCTAGCGCCAGCGCGGTTTTGCCTTGCATGCGTGCCACCCGAAAGCGCAGGCGCAGCGCCACGGTGCGCCGGGCCGCGCCTTGGGGCAGGCGGTCGAGCCACTGCATGGCCGAACCCGCGTCGTGGTCGTCCAAGGCCCAGCGGGCTGCGCGCAGGAAAAAGCCTTCTTGTGTGCCTGCAACATCGGGGTTGCGCAGCGCTTCACTGGCCAGCTGGAAGTGGCTGTCGCGCACCGTGCGGTCTTGCAGCGCATGGGCGCTTTCGGCCGCCACCAGGTGGAGCATGGCTTGCAGGCGCGCGCTGGTGCGCACGGCGTCGTCTTCGCCATCGGGGGCCACTTGCAAGGCCAGAGCGTGTTCGGCTGCCTTGCGCGAACGCACAAAGCGCCCCGCCACCAAATGAACCAGTGAATCAACCAGTGACGCGTGCACCAGTCGTTCACGGTGCTGCAGGCGCCAGCGCCTGGCCTGGGCCGGAATGCTGGCAAAGGCTGAAAAACCGCGCAGCGCCAGGTGCAGCAGCACAAAGCCCGCAGCCAGCACCAGCAGCGCCAGGTTCAGCGACACATCCACCCGGTAGGGCGGCCAGTACAGCGTAATAGTGCCGGGGTTGCCCGCTGCAAACAGGGCGCTGGCCGCAGCCACGCCAAACAGCGCCATGAGCCAAAAAACTGCGCGCATGGCCTTAGCGCCCCGCCGCTGCGGTGGACAGGGCCGCCAGCGTCTCGTCAACGCGCGGCACTTCTAATAATCGCATCTTGCCCTGCACTTGCATCAGCAAGGCGGCCGCCGTTTGGGTCTTGCGAGACGCGGGGGCAAAGTAGCGCCCCAGCACTGCCGACGCCGTGGCCAGGTCGGCGCGGGCGGGGTCAATTTGGCGCGACATCAGCCCTAGGCGGGCGTTGAGGATGCGCAGCTTGAAGTTCTCGCGCAAAAAGAAGGATTGTTCGGGCGACAAAAGTGCCGCCTCCGGCTCAGAAATCTTGCTCACGCGCACCAGGTCTTTGGCGTCGGCCTGCAGTTCGGCCCAAATGCGCAGCCACCACACGGAAATAGCCTCTTGCGGCTTGCGCGCCAGCGTGTCGTTGGGGCGCACTGGCTCTACGGCGTTGGCCACGGGCAAGTCGTCGGCCAATAGCGTGAGCTCGTCAAGCTGCAGCAGCAAGGTGGGCGTGTCTGACAATGGTGTCGCCTGTATGCGCGCCACATCGCGTGCAATGGCGCGCTGCAAGGGCGCAAGGCGGGGCTGCGCGGTACGCGAGAGCCGGGTATCGGCAGTTTTCAGGGCCGCGAGCAAGGGATCCACGCTGCCAGTGAGCTGAGACTGCTGCTGCGCCAGGCGAATGGCCGAGTCGATGTCTGCCACCAGGTTTTCGTCACGCGAGCGCGACAGGCTCTGGATCAGCTCTTCGACCTGGGTGCGCTGCAGGGCGACTTCGCCGAGTTTGGCGTCGGTGACAGCCAGCTTGGCAGCCGTCTCTAGCGACAAGTCTTGGGCCTGGCGGGCGCTGCTTTTGGCTTCGCTGGCCTGGCCGATGGCGTCGCCGCTTTGGCGGGCCAACTGCTCTTGCATGGACGTTACTTTTTGCCACAACAGCACACAGGCCACCAGCGCCACCACGGCTACCAAGGCAGTGACAAGCAGCAAGGCGCCGCTGGGGGCGCTGCGCTCGGGCGCGATGGGGGCTGCAGCAGACGGGTTACGGCTGGGTTCGGGGGCTTGCGCTGGGGCAGTAGTCATAGGCGCGATTCTATCGACGCCACCACCTCGGCCAGCAAAGGCCGTGACTCCCATACCGTGCCAAAACCGGCCTGGCGTGCTGCTTGTGCAATGCGTGCATGCGTGGCCACGGCGCGTGCAAGCGCCCAGTCTTGTTGCGGCGCAGACGCCAACAGATAGCCCACAGCCTCCGCGCTGCTGAAAATCCAGACCGATCCGTCGGCAGCGGCCTGCGCAATCAGGGCCAGATGGGCCGCGTCCCAGACCGGGGCACGGCGCTCGTAGGCCACCACATAGTCCACCATGCCACCGGCACTCAACACCTGCTGCGCAAACCAGTCGCGGCCCACGCCCTGGGACGCTGGGTCGGCACTCGCGCCACTGGCGGCCCCCGGCGCGTTCCCGCGCACGATCAGCACCCGGTAACCGGGCACCACGCGCGTGCGCACCGAGTGCCACAGCGCCTCGGAATCAAACTGCGCGCCATCCATCGCCGGGGCGTCGATGGCGGCGGGCGCCACGCCGCAGACCTGTAGCGCGCTTTGGCTGGCCGGGCCGGTGACCCAGGCGCGCAGTGCGCTGCTGGGGTTCGCAAAGCAATTGGCAACACCGGCCGGTCGCTGGGCAAAAAACTGGGCCACCGCGTTGCCGCTGACAAACATCACTGCGTCGTACTGCGCCAGCGTGCGCCAGGCATCCGCCAGGGCTGCGGGGTCAGAGACGGGGCCAATGGTGATCAGGGGCAAGGCAACAGCGCCCACGCCCAAGGCGCGCAAGTCGGCCACCCAAAACTGGGCTTCTTTGGTTGGGCGGGTGACGATAACGCGAGGCATGCTGCGCTTTGCAAGGCCCGGACGTGCGGGCGCAGAACCCTGCGGCGCCAGCGATGGCGCGTCTTGCTTGCGTGCGCCTGGGTTGGACAAGCGGTTTAGCGGGCCTGGGCGGCCACGGCGTCCT
>CANGHQ010000328.1 GCA_947453585.1 Burkholderiales bacterium
CCGTTGACCTGCCAGTCGCCACGCGTGACACCGGCGTCAACGGCAATGATGTTGAAGTTGCGGTTGCTCGAACCATGCAAACCGGACACGCCGACGTACTTGGTTTCGTCAGGGAAGTAGTCGAGGCGGTAGGCCAGTGCAACGGAGTTTTTACTGTCAGCCAAGGGCGACAGGTCTTGGGAAGTTGCAACCGTGTATTTCCCGTAGGTTGAATCTCCCTTGTAATCCGTTGGCGTGTCGCTGCCCTTATCCACATTACCCACCAACCACTTGAAAGCGTACTTCCCAGAATCGAAGGTGTGCGACATACCCAAGCCCGTGTAAAAAGCGGCGCCTGCTAGGTCATAGAGCGCGTTATGGGTAATGAGTTGATTACCCAAGGTTGAGTTTGCGTTCGGAAAGGGCATTTCATAACCTTGGAAGTCGGGTATGAGGCCACCAATAATCCGGTTTTCCTTATTCAAAGGAATTGAGACCGATGCCTCATGTACCAAGTAGTCGCCGCCGGGCAGCAATCTCAAAGTCCAGTCCACGCCCTGGCCATCCTGCGATTCTTTGGTAATTTGAACCATGGCCATTCCAGGCTTTACATCGGTATATCCGGAAGACGCTGCGAAATCATGGTTTTTCCCGGCATCGTCATACCGGTAAGCCGCTTCAATCACCCCATTAACCTTCATGCCCGAAAAACCCGAGGCCTCAGACGCGGTCTGTTGCAGCTCAATCTTTTGCTCCAGCCGATTGACCTGTTGCACTAGGGGCGCGGGTTCGGTGGCGTTGCTCAGTGCTTCCAGCTTTTCTTGCAGCATTTTGAGCTGGGCCTTGAGTTCGTCGATTTCTTTGCGGGTGTCAGACGGCGTTTGCGCCAAGGCGCTGGCCAGGGGAAACAGGCTGGCAATGGCCAACACACACAGTTTTTTCTGAAAGCGCATATCTCACTCCGGTAGATAAAAAAGACACAAACCCAGGCACCAACGCCATCTCAAGTTGCGGCGCAAGCCCGTTGCCATGGCCAGCAGAGTGCCTATGAGCAATAAGCGCGCCGCCCTGGCACACCGCATTCCGAGTCCGCAATGGTAACGATTTGCAGGCAGGGTTTGACCTTAACACGCCAGAAACTGGCATGGCAAGCGTACGCCCTTCCCCCCGGCGCGTCCAGTTCGCTCACCATTTGGGTGCAGCGCGCCGGGCGCCGGCGGGCACGCACCAAAAAGACCACTGCAAGAAGGTATCAACCCGCCGCCGGGCCCGCCTCATGCACCAACCACTCCTTCAAAGCCATCACGTCGCTGCGCGCACGCCCGGCGCGGGACGCCACGATGTACATGGGCTGGTCGGTGGTCACGCTTTGGGGCACCGGGCGCACCAAGCGGCCTTGGGCGATCAGCGGCTCTACGATATGGCGCCAACCCAGCGCCAGGCCTTGGCCCTCTAACGCGGCCTGCAGCACGATGGAATAGTCGTTAAACGTGAGCGCCTTGCCCGCGCGCGCGGCGCTCACGCCAAAGCGGGCCAGCCACAGCGCCCAGTCCACCCGGGGGCGGTAGCGCTCTTCCAGGTGCAGCAAGGTGCTGTTGGCCAGGTCTTGCGGGCTTTGCAGTTGCGGGTTGGCGGCCAGAAAAGCCGGGCTGCAGACGGCAAACACTTCCTCGTCCACAAAACGCCAGCGCGCATGCTGGGCAAAGTCGCCGCTGCCCAGGGTGATGGCCAGGTCAATGCGTTCGCGCTCCAGGTCCAGGTCAATGTCGGTGGTGATGCAGCGCAGCTCAATGTCCGGGTGCTGCTGCTTAAAGCGCGCGATGCGCGGCATCAGCCACCAGGTGGCGGTGGCCGTGGACACCGCCAGCGTGACCTGGTGGCCGGGCGTCATGCTGCGCACCTCGCGCAGGGCCTGGTCCATGAGCGTCAGGCCCAAACTCACCTGCTCCAGCAGGTAGCGCCCGGCTTCGGTCAGCTCCACGCCCTTGTGGCGCCGGTCAAAAAGTACCACGCCCAGCTCGTCCTCCAGCACGCGAATGGCGTGGCTCACCGCCGGTTGGCCCACCGCAAGCTCCTGCGCCGCCTTGGTAAAGCTGCCGGTGCGCGCTGCCGCCTCAAAGGTAATCAGGTTGCCCATGGCGGGCTGGTCAAAGCGCTTTAGCATGTATTGAATTGATGGCTTGGATGAACAATCGGGCAGGTCACAAACCCCTTATTTCAACCTATTATCCAGCAAAATAGCCCCTATACCGGAGACAAATGGCATGAGCGAATCTGATACCCAAGGCACAACAACTGCAACCGAGCCCAAACGCGGCCGGCGCTCCGGCGCTCGCGAACGGCGCGACCCCAACGCCAAAATCACCGGCCCGGCCTATATCAAACGCGTCATCCCCACCTACGACATCATGGGCGAGGAAAGCCTGCTCAAGATCGAGGCCACGGCCGACCGCATATTGGCCGAAGTGGGCCTGGACATTCGCGACGACGACGAAGTGCTGGCGATGTTCAAAAAATCCGGCGCCAAGGTGGACGGCATGCGGGTGAAGTTTGAGCCCGGCCACCTGCGCGAAGTGCTCAAAACCGCGCCCAAAGAATTTACCCAGCACGCGCGCAACCCGGCGCATTCGGTGCAAATTGGCGGCAACAACGTGGTGTTCTCACCAGCCTATGGCTCGCCTTTTGTGATGGACCTGGACCGCGGGCGGCGCTACGGCACGCTCGACGACTTTCAGAACTTTATCAAGCTGGCCTACAACTCGCCCTGGTTGCACCACAGCGGCGGCACGGTGTGCGAACCCACCGACGTGCCGGTCAACAAACGGCACTTGGACATGGTTTACGCCCACATGCGCTATTCGGACAAGGGCTATATGGGCTCGATTACGTCTGAAGAACGCGCCGAAGACTCGATCGCCATGAGCCGCCTGCTGTTTGGCGCCGACTTTGTGGACAAAAACTGCGTGATTTTGGGCAACGTCAACGTCAACTCCCCGCTCTTGTGGGATGGCACCATGACCAAATCAGCCCGCGCCTACGCCCGTGCCAACCAGGCCGCCGTGATCGTGCCGTTTATCTTGGGCGGCGCCATGGGCCCGGTCACCAATGCCGGGGCGATTGCCCAGGCCCACGCCGAGACCATGGTCGGCTGCGCCATGACGCAGCTAGAGCGCCCCGGCGCGCCGGTGATTTATGGCAACTTCTTAAGCAGCATGTCGCTGCGCTCGGGCTCGCCCACTTTTGGCACGCCCGAGCCGGCCGTTGGCTCGATGGTGGTGGGGCAGCTGGCCCGGCGGCTGAATTTGCCGCTGCGTTGCGCAGGCTCTTTCA
>CANGHQ010000329.1 GCA_947453585.1 Burkholderiales bacterium
CGGCCAAAGCCGCCAGCGCCTGGCCGACGCGGTAGGCGTGTTCGGGGCCGGCGTGGGTTTGCACCGACAGCGGAATGACGGGAATGTCGGCGTCTGGAAACATCTGGCGCAAGGGGATCCAGGCCCCGTGGTCCAGGCCGCGCTGGGCGTCTTGCTGCACCGCAAAGCCGTGCGCCTGCAAAGCCGCCACTACCTGTTTGGCCGCCTCGGGGCAGCCGGTGGCGGGGTAGCGAATGTCGTACAGGCGCGCGTCAAAGCCGCCAAAGTCGTAAATGGTCTCTAACTGCGTGGCCATGCCCACGGTGGGCACCGCAGTTTCCCAATGCGGGCTGACCACCACGATGGCGCGCGGCGCGCCCAAGGTCTGCGCCAGCTGGCTCATCGCCGCACCTGCAGCGCCGGGTTGCAGGGCAAAGGTGGGGGCGCCGTGGGGGACAAAGAGGACGTTGCGTAGGGTTTGCATGGTGGGTGTGCTTTCGGTGAGGTGAATGTAGATGCACCAAGACAATAGATAAAGTAGCTAATGATCAAATACTTGTTGCACAATACGCAACAATGGACAAGCTCGATGCAATGCAAACTTTTGTGCGGGTGGCCGAGGCTGGCAGCTTTACCGCCGTAGCCGACCAGCTGCAGGTGGCCCGCTCGGCGGTAACGCGCCAAATAGCCGCACTGGAAAAACACCTTGGCACCAAGTTGATGACGCGCAGCACCCGCAGCCTCACCATCACCGCCGCAGGCGCGGCCTATCTGGAAAAGTGCCGCGTCATCCTGAACCTGGTGGACGTGGCCGAATCCACGCTGACCGAAGAAAAGGCGGTGCCCCGGGGCCGCATCCGCCTGGCGCTGCCGCTGAGCTTTGGCCTGCAGCGCCTCATGCCCCACTTGCTGGCCTTTGCCCAAGCGCAGGCGCACATCGAGTTGCTGCTGAACTTTTCGGACCAGCGCGCCAATCTGATTGAAGAAGGCATTGACCTGGCCATCCGCATTACCGCCGACCTGCAACCGGGCGACATCACGCGCAAGCTGGGCCAATGCCGCTTGCTGACTGTGGCCGCACCCGCCTATCTGGCGCAGCACGGCCAACCCAGCCACCCGGCGCAGCTACAACACCACGAGTGCCTGGTGTATTCCATGACCAGCAACACTGCCATCTGGCCCTACCAGGTGGACGGGCAAGTGCAGCAGTTCGCGGTGCGCGGGCGCCTGACGGCCAACAACGGCGTGGCGCTGATGCAAGCCACCGCGCAGGGCATGGGCATCGCATTGCAGCCCGATTTTTTGGCCGAGCCCTTTTTGGCGCGCCAAGCGGTGGTGGAAATATTGGGCGGGTTTGAGTCACCCCCGCTGGGCATTTATGCGGTGCTGCCCAGCAACCGCTACATCCCGCACCGGGTGGGGGTGCTGATGGAATATTTGGCGGGGGCTTTAAAGGGACCCTGAACGAGCGATACGCAGTTCAGTCCGAATGCTGGTCCAGCCATTGCAGCAAGGCTTGGTTGAAGGCTTGCGGCTGGCGCAGCATGGGCCAGTGGTCGGTGTCAAAGGCCAAATAACACGGTGTGAAGGCATGACTTCGACTGTGAAGCCCCCATCTTCCCACTTGAATTTTTAAGACTGGTCTATATACTGGTCTATTCAAGAACGGAAAACACCATGAACATAGAAGTCGGATCCTACGAGGCCAAAACAAAGTTGCCAGAACTGCTGCGCGGCGTCCAGGCCGGCAATCGATACACCATCACGCTGCGGGGCGAGGCCGTGGCCGAACTGGTGCCCGCACACGACAGCAGCAACACGAGTGCGGTCGAAGCCGTCGATGAATTGCTGGCCTTTATGCAGGCCCGCAAGCCCCTGGGCAGCATCGACATCAAGGCGCTCGTCAACGAAGGCCGGTCATGAGTTTTGTACTGGACGCCTCGGTCGCGCTGCTCTGGCTGGCGCCGGACACCCATCCGGCCGGCGTCGATTACGCCAGCGCAACCTTGCTGGCGCTCAAAGAAACCCAAGCGCTCGTGCCGTCGCTGATGGCGCTTGAAGCGGCCAATGTGGTCGCCAAGCTCGAATCCAAGGGCTTTTTGACGCAAGCCGATTCGCAGCGCTTTATTGCGCTTTTGGGGCGGCTCAACATCGTGACCGACCCCGCCACGGCGGCGCACGCCTTGGGCGACACCTTGCATCTGGCGCGCCGCTACAAGCTATCGGCTTATGACGCGGCCTATCTGGAACTTGCGCTGCGCACCGGACTGCCGCTGGCAACCCTTGACGCAGGTTTGGCCAAGGCGGCGGCGGCCGCAGGTGTGGCCATTTTTGGCACGCACTAAGCAGCATTGCGCCAGCTGCCGGCCAGAGGTGCGACCTCCAGCTATTTCAAGACCAGCGGTTTAACCAGCATCCAAAGCGCCGTGCAGAGCACCATATATGCAAAGGCGACACGCATGCGCCGCTCTGGCAAGCGGTGGGCTAGCGCCACCCCAGCCGACACCGTGAACAAGCCGCCCGCCGCCAGTGGCAGGCCCAGCGCCCAGTCCACCCGGTGCGCGCTGCTGTAAGTCATCAGCGCGATGATGGAACTCGGGGCCACCAGGGCCAGGGACAGGCTTTGGGCAACCGTCTGCCGCTGACCAAACCAGCCGGTGAGCACGGGCGTGGCAACCAGCCCGCCGCCCACGCCCAGCAGGCCCATGCTGCTGCCACCCAGCACGCCCACCAGCGGCATGTAGCGCAGGATGCGCGGCCTGGCCGTTGTGGCGGCACTGCTTGCAGGCGTTGGCCGCAGCATGCGCAGCGCCACGAGCAGCAGAAACAGGGCAAACACCATGCGCATCAGGTCCGAGGGCAGCCGCGTTGCCAAGTGGGCGACCAGCCACGTCGTGGTGCAGGCCAACACCCCAATTTGCAACGCCGTCTTCAGGGCCACAGGGTGCCGCTGGTTGTAACGCCACCACCCGATCAGCAGGTTGGGCACCATCATGACCAAGGCGGTACCTTGGGCCACCGCCTGGTCCAACCCAAAGCCCAGCACCAGTAGCGGAATAACGATGATGCCGCCACCAATCCCAAACAAGCCACCCACAAACCCGAGGGCAGCGCCCAGGGCCAGCATTTCCAGCAGTTCAGGCGAAGCAATAGGAGGCATGGGCGGCAGGTGTGGAAAAGCCGTTGGCCGATTTATTCGACAGTAACGGAGTGGGGTGGGTAGGGGGTAATTCTGAAAAAGCAATACCCAGCGTCAAGTACGTCGTGAAAATTAGTCATAAAGGACTCCTTTTTGGGTCTTATTCAGAC
>CANGHQ010000330.1 GCA_947453585.1 Burkholderiales bacterium
CACCTACGCCAACCTGATGGGGCGGGTGGAGCACATTGCCCAGCTCGGGGCGCTGGTCACGGACTTCACGCTGATCAAGCCGGGCGCGCTGCACCGCGCCAATGGGGGTTATTTGCTGCTCGATGTGCGCAAGGTGCTGGGCCAGCCCTTTGCCTGGGACGCGCTCAAGCGCGCACTGCAGGCGCGCGAGATTCGCATGGAGTCGCTCGGGCAGATGGTCAGCTTGGTCAGCACGGTGTCGCTGGAGCCTGAGCCGATGCCGCTGGACGTAAAGATTGTGCTGTTTGGCGACTGCATCTTTTATTACCTGTTGCAGCAATACGACCCCGACTTTTCTGAGCTGTTCAAGGTGGCGGCTGATTTTGAGGAGCGCATCGAGCGCACTCCTGAAAACCAGTTGCTGTACGCACGCATGTTGGCCGCCCTGTGCGCCAAAGACAAGCTCTTGCCACTGGACCGCAGCGCAGTGGCCCGGGTCATAGAACACAGCGCACGCTTGGCGGGTGACGCTTGGCGCTTGAGCGCCCACATGCGCTGTGTGGCTGACGTGCTGCAGGAGGCCGACTTCTGGACGCGCGAGCTGGGCCTGAACGTGGTCAGCCAAAAACAGGTGCAGCAGGCCATTGATGCGCAGATTCGCCGCCAGGACCGCTTGCGCGAACACCTGCATGAGGCCATATTGCGCGGCACGCTGATGATCGACACTGCGGGCGCCGTGGTGGGACAGGTCAATGGCATTTCGGTGCTGCAGCAGGGTGACTACGCGTTTGCGCAGCCCACGCGCATTACCGCCACCACGCGTTTGGGCCGGGGAGAGATGGTGGACATCGAGCGTGAGGCCCAACTTTCCGGGGCGATTCACAGCAAAGGCGTTTTGATCTTGTCGGCCTTTCTGGCATCGCGCTACGCGCGCAACCAACCGCTGGCCTTGTCCGCCAGCCTGGTGTTCGAACAGTCGTACGGCTTGGTCGAAGGCGACAGCGCGTCGCTGGCGGAGTTGTGCGCTTTGTTGTCCCATTTGGCCAATGCGCCCGTGCTGCAATCGCTGGCCGTGACCGGTTCGGTCAATCAGTTCGGGCAAGTGCAGGCGATTGGCGCGGTGAACGAAAAGATTGAGGGCTTTTTTGACATCTGCACCGCGCGCGGGCTTGACGGCCAACACGGCGTGCTGATTCCGGCCACCAATGTCCCGCACCTGATGCTGCGCCAGGATGTGGTGGCAGCGGTGTCGGCGGGCACGTTTCAAATCTATGCGGTGGACCATGTCGATTCGGCCATTGCCTTGTTGACCGGTTTGCCAGCGGGCAGGGCGCTGGCCAACGGGCAGTTTGCGCCCGAGAGCATCAACCGGCGCGTGGCGGCCCGGGTGGCAGAACTCGGCAACTTGGGAAAAGCGTTCTCAAAAGAGGGTGAACACAAAAGCAGCAAGCGCCGTCGTTCCATGGCGTGAATGGGCACGCCGCAGTGTTGACCCGGCGCACAGTTTTCAAGTGGGTTTGCAATATTCTTTTTCAGCGGGAAAACGCGGGCTGATGGGCAGCGCGCTGGCACCTGTTGAACTGGAAGGACCACTATGAAAACCGACATCCAGCTACAAAAAGACGTGCTTGCGGAACTCGCGTGGGATCCGTCTATCAAAGCCGCCCATGTGGGCGTGGCGGTCAATGACGGCGTGGTGCTGCTCAGCGGCCACTTGGACACCTTTGGCGAAAAACACGCAGTCGAACGTGCGGTGCAGCGCGTGGCCGGAGTGCGGGCGATTGCGGTGGAACTTGACGTTGTGCTTGACCCCAGTCACCAGCGAAATGACGCCGAAATTGCGGCTGCCATTGAGACCGCGCTGGAGTGGCACGCTCTGGTGCCGCACGACCGGATTCAGGTGAAGGTGGAAAAATGCTGGGTCACCGGGCGCGGCGAGGTGGACTGGGACTACCAGCGCCACAACGCCGAGATTGCCGCCCGGCCCGTGACCGGCGTGCGGGGCCTGCGCAACCACATCACCCTGCGCGAGCGCAAGACCGCCGAATACCTGGCCCAGCGCATCCATGACGCCTTGGCGCGCCAAGCGCAAAGCCAGGCCGACCAGATTCAGATTGCGGTGGACGCGCACACGGCTGTGCTGCGCGGGACGGTGGCCTCTATGGCCGAGAGTTCAGCAGCGCAGGCGGCTGCCTGGACGGCGCCCGGGATTTCGCGCGTGGTCAACGAGCTGCGGGTGCAGCCGCAATAGCGGCGCCGCAGGCCCTTGTTTGCAATCCGTTTCAGCCGTGATTCGAATCACAAATTTAGGCGGGAATTCTGGGCATGTCTCGGTAGAGTAAATACGTTGTGGTGGCTAAAAGGGCTGCAATTATTTCTTCCAACTTTTAAGGTCAAGGTCATGAAAAAAATACTTCTCGCCGCTGTTTTAGGTGCCGCGCTGGCCCCGCAGGCTTTTGCCCAAGGTCGAAATTTTGAAGGCTTTAGCGTGGGCGTCAACGCCAGCTCTTCGTCGGTTAGCACTGAGGCTACGGGCACTGGCGTGTCGGGGAAATTCGGCGATGGGTCAGAAAATTTTAGCCTGCAAGCGGCTTATGGCGTGTCCATGGGCGGCAACGGTGTGTTGGGCTTGGGCGGCACCTATACGCTGGCCGATTTCAATGCAGGCAACATCGCTTCGGGCGCCACGACCGTGAGCCTTAAAGGCAAAGACATGTATTCGCTCTATGTTGAGCCCGGGTTCTTGGTGAATCCTTCCACCCTGGTTTTTGCCAAGGCCGCCTACATCAGCATGAAGGGGGAAACCTCTGGCAGCGGCATCACCGCTGGCAGCGAGAACTTTGGTGGCCTGGGTTATGGCGCCGGCGTGCGCATGAGTTTTGGCAAAAGTTCGTTTTGGCAGTTTGAGTTGACGCAATCGGACTACAACGCAAAAAGCATCTCTGGCCTGAATCTGAAGCCCTCTGCCTTCAACCGAACCATTGGCATTGGATTCCGGTTCTGATTTGGCTCGCCAGGCCCGCCCGGCCTGGCGAGCCCGAATTTGAGCGCGGCAATGTCGGCGCCGGAAATGAAAAAAGCACTGAGAACATCAGTGCTTTTTTTGGTTGGCTACCTGCAAAAGCCTCCCTGCGAATTGCCTGTGTGGTGATTGATCGGCCGCGTTTGCCGGGCGGGTGAGTGCTTTTGACGGCTTGAGATATGGTCGTGAGTCGATGTCGGTTGAATTAAATTAGCTTGTAACTTATAATTTACAAAATGTTCGAAGTTCTAAGCTACGAAGACGACCAAGGTGATGAA
>CANGHQ010000331.1 GCA_947453585.1 Burkholderiales bacterium
ATCGGGCAAGAAATTTTGCCGGTAGACGCGCTCAAGTTCAAAGACAGCCGCAAATACACCGAGCGCTTGAAAGAAGCGCTAGAGAACACCGGCGAGACCGATGCGCTGATCGTCATGGGCGGCTCGGTGCACGGCATTGCTTTGGTGGCGGCCTGCTTCGAGTTTGAATTCATGGGCGGCAGCATGGGCTCGGTGGTGGGCGAGCGCTTTGTGCGCGGCGTGGAAGCCGCGGTGGAGCAAAAAGTGCCTTTCTTGTGCTTTACCGCCACGGGTGGCGCGCGCATGCAAGAAGGCTTGCTCAGCCTGATGCAAATGGCCAAAACCAATGCGGCCCTCACTCGCCTCGCCAAAAAAGGCCTGCCCTATATCAGCGTGCTGACCGACCCGACCATGGGCGGCGTAAGCGCCGGTTTTGCCTTTTTGGGTGACGTGGTGATTGCCGAACCCAAGGCCTTGATCGGTTTTGCTGGCCCACGCGTGATCGAGTCCACGGTGCGCGTGACGCTGCCCGAAGGCTTTCAGCGGGCCGAGTTCCTGCAGACCAAGGGCGCGATTGACTTTATCTGCGACCGCCGCGAGCTGCGCAAAACCGTGGCCGAAACCCTGGCCATGCTGCAGCGCCAGCCCAGCGACGCGGTGATCTAAAGCCCGGGGCGGGCTTTCAGGCAGCGGCCATCAAAGCCATGCTTTGCAGGCCGCCAGTCAGCATGACCAGCACCTGCAGCAAGAGCAAAAGCGCCAGCGGCGACAAATCCACCCCGCCCATCAGCGGCATGTGGCGGCGTATGGGGGACAAGAGTGGCGCCACCAGGCGGTCCAGCAAATCAGCCACCGGTGAGCGCGCCTGCACCCAGGACAAAAGCGCATAAATCATCACCAGGCCAGTCAGGCCCGACAAAGCCACGCGCAGCAGACCAAACACCGCCAGCACGCCCACCAGCGCCAGGCTTTGCGCCGCACCCTGCAGCAGCCACAACAGCAAAAACTGCGCCAACTGCAACAAAAACGCAGCCACCAGGCTGGCCAAGTCCAGCGCCGAGAGCTTGGGCAAGACGCGGCGCAAGGGCAGCACCACCCAGTCGGTCAGCGCAAAGATAAAAGGGCCAATCGGGTTACCCGCCCGCGCAGACATCGGAATGCGCTGCTGCTGCATGTACAGGCGCAGCAGGCACACGCCGCAGACCAAACCCACGGCAACATCGAGCACCAGCGAAATGATTTGGTAGAGCATAGGCACATATTGGGTTACTGAAACGAAGGGCTGGCATGCGCGCACAGGCGCCGACCAACTTGAAGCATCATCATAGCCCGAGCCACCCTCTTAGAATGGCGGGTTACGCCCGCAGGCCCTGCGCATTTGCAGCCCATCCGGCGCCCTTTGATACCCGCACCACACCGTCCATGTCCGAAGTCCATTCCAACTCCCCCGCCCTGCCCGACGAAAACCAGCTCATCCACGAGCGCCGGGAAAAGCTCAAGGTGCTGCGCCAGCGCCAGGCCGACGGTTTGGGCGTGGCCTTCCCCAACGACTTCCAACCCAGCCACAAGGCCGCAGACCTGTTTGGCACTTACGACCAGCACGACACCGCAGCGCTGGCCGAGATTGGCGCCACCGCCCGCGTGGCCGGGCGCATGATGCTCAAGCGCGTGATGGGCAAGGCCAGCTTTTGCACCCTGCAAGACGCGTCCTTTGGCCCAACGGCCGGCCGCATCCAGATCTACGTCAAAGGCGAAGACGTGGGCGCGGCGCTGTACGAAGACTTCAAACACTGGGACCTGGGCGACATCGTGGCCGCCGAAGGCACGGTGTTCAAAACCAAAACCGGCGAGCTGTCCATCCACGCCACCAGCGTGCGCCTGCTGACCAAAAGCCTGCGGCCCATGCCCGACAAGTTCCACGGCATTGCCGACCAAGAGGTCAAATACCGCCAGCGCTACATCGACCTGATGACCGACGAGGCCTCGCGCAAGCGCTTTGTGGCGCGCAGCCGGGCCGTAAGCGGCATCCGAGAATTCATGGTGCAGCACGACTTCTTAGAAGTGGAAACGCCCATGCTGCACCCGATTCCGGGCGGCGCCAACGCCAAGCCGTTTACCACCCACCACAATGCGCTGGACCAGCAGATGTTCTTGCGCATTGCGCCCGAGCTGTATTTGAAGCGCCTAATCGTCGGCGGCTTTGATCGGGTGTTCGAGATCAACCGCAACTTCCGCAATGAAGGCATTTCGGTGCGCCACAACCCCGAGTTCACCATGATGGAGTTCTACGCGGCGTATTGGAACTACCAAGACTTGATGACGTTTACCGAAAACCTGGTGCGCGACGCCGCCATCAAGGCCACCGGCAGCCTGCAAATGAGCTACGGCGGCAAACCCGTCGATCTGGCCCAGCCCTTTGAGCGCCTGACCATCATCGAGGCCATCCAGAAATACACCGAGGCGGGGGAGCACGTGTTCAACGCCGAATGGCTGACCAACGCGGTGCGCAAACTCGGTATGACCGAAGCCAAGCACCACCTGTCCACCCGCAGCTTGGCCAGCCTGCAGGTGCTGTACTTTGAAGAAACGGTGGAAGACAAGCTCTGGCAGCCCACCTTTATTTGCGAGCACCCAGTCGAAATCTCGCCGCTGGCACGCGAAAGCGACACCAAGCCCGGTGTGACCGAGCGTTTTGAGCTGTACATCACCGGACGCGAATTTGGCAACGGCTTTAGCGAGTTGAACGACGCGCAAGACCAGGCGGCGCGCTTTCATGCCCAGGTGGCGGCCAAGGACAATGGCGACGACGAAGCCATGTACTACGACCACGACTTTGTGCGCGCGCTGGAATACGGCATGCCCCCCACGGGCGGATGCGGCATCGGCATTGACCGCCTGATGATGCTGCTGACCGACAGCGCCAGCATCCGCGACATTATTCTGTTCCCGGCCCTGCGGCGCGAGGTGTGAAGCCCCTGCCCTACCTGCAGGCTTACCCGGAAACCACGCGCATCCAGGTCCAAACCCTGCTCGACCAGGGCCGCGTGGCCAAGTGGCTGACCGACAAATACCCGCAAGGCCACGGCCTGCGCACCGACCGCGCCTTGTACGACTATGTGCAAGACGCCAAAAACAGCTATTTGCGCGGCGCCGAGCCCCTGAGCAAGGTGGCTTTTGACAGCAAGCTGCACGTGGTGCAAAACGCCCTGGGCACGCACACCACCATCTCGCGGGTGCAGGGTTCGCGCCTGAAAACCAAGCACGAAATC
>CANGHQ010000332.1 GCA_947453585.1 Burkholderiales bacterium
CAAATGGGAGCGCGGCTTTACCAAGGTGGTCAACATCCAGGGCACGGACCACCACGGCACGATTGCCCGAGTGCGCGCCGGGCTGCAGGCGGCGTCCGCGTTTCTCCACCTGGACATTCCGGTGGGCTACCCGGACTACGTGTTGCACACCATGGTGCGTGTGATGCGCGGCGGGGCCGAGGTCAAAATCTCCAAGCGCGCGGGAAGCTACGTCACCCTGCGCGACCTGGTGGAATGGACCAGCAAGGACGCGGTGCGCTTTTTCTTGCTCAGCCGCAAGCCCGATACCGAATACACCTTTGACGTGGACCTGGCCGTGACCAAGAACAACGACAACCCGGTCTATTACGTGCAATATGCTCATGCGCGCATTTGCTCGGTGCTGGCGGCCTGGGGCGGGGACGAGGCCAGTTTGGCGGACGTGGACTTGTCGGCGCTCACCAGCCCGCAAGCCCAGGCCCTGATGCTGCTGCTGGCCAAATACCCCGAAATGCTGACCGCAGCAGCCGAAGGGTTTGCCCCGCACGACGTGACCTTTTACCTGCGCGAACTCGCCGCCTGCTACCACAGCTACTACGACGCCGAGCGCATTTTGGTGGACGACGAGGCCGTCAAACTGGCGCGCCTGGCGCTCGTGGCAGCCACGGCGCAGGTGTTGCACAATGGCTTGGCGGTGCTGGGCGTGAGCGCACCGCGAAAAATGTAATTCACAGGGGCAGTAAAAAATGAAAAGTCAGCGCGGCGGCACAATTTTGGGTTTTATTTTGGGCTTGGTGGTGGGTTTGGGCATCGCTCTGGGCGTGGCGGTCTACGTCACCAAAGTGCCGCTGCCCTTCATGAACAAGGGCCAGACGCGCGGCGCCGACCAAAACGAGGCCGAATCCAAGAAAAACAAGGACTGGGACCCCAACGCCCTCTTGTCGGGCAAACCGGCAGCCAAAGCCCCTGCGCCTGAAGTGCCCGCCGCAGACGCACCGCCGCCCCTGAGCAGCACGCCTCCGGTTGCCGCTGCGCCCGCTCCAGCACCAGTTCCAGCGCCGAAAGCCGAAGACAAAGCCGCAGCCAGCGCCGACCCTCTGGGCGCCTTGGCCAAAGCCAAGAGCGGCGCCGCCGAGGCGCCGCAAATTGCTTATTACGTCCAAGTCGGCGCGTTTCGCACCCCCGAGGACGCCCAGGCACAGCGCGCCAAGCTCGCCCTCACGGGCGTGGACGCCAAGGTCACCGAGCGTGAACAGGGCGGGCGCCCCTTGTTTCGGGTGCGGGTAGGCCCATTTGAAAAGATGGAAGACGCCGAGCGCGCCAAAGACAAACTCGACAAAGCCGGTAACGAAACCGCCTTGGTCAAGGTCCAGCGCTAAGTCGCCCCCCTTTTCACCCTTTTGTTTTGGTCCATTTTTTGGAGTTGGTATGACACTGCAACGCCGTGAATTTTCGCAAGCCCTGGTCGCTCTCACCGCGCTGACTGCGGGCTTTGGCGCCCAAGCCCAGGCAGCAAAACCCGTGGCCGGCACCGACTACATGGTGCTGGAAACGCCGGCCACGGTGGAAGCCCCAGCGGGCAAGATTGAGGTGGTGGAGTTCTTTTGGTACAGCTGCCCCCACTGCAACGCGTTTGAACCTACTCTGAGCGCCTGGGTCAAACAGTTGCCCAAGGATGTAGCGTTTCGCCGCGTGCCCATCGCGTTTAACGCCAGCTTTGCGCCCCAGCAGCGCCTGTATTACGCGCTCGAAGCCATGGGCTTGGTCGAAAAAATGCACGCTAAGGTGTTTGCCGCCATCCATGTGGACAAGCTCAAGCTCGCCACCGGTGAGGCCATCGTCGAATGGATGGGCAAGAACGGCGTGGACAGCGCCAAGTTTCTGGCCGAATACAACTCTTTTGGCGTGGTGACCAAAACCCAGCGCGCATCCCAATTGCAAAACGCCTACAAGGTCGAAGGCGTGCCTGCGCTGGGCGTGGGCGGGCGCTACTACACCGACGGCAGCTTGGCCAAAAGCATGGAACGCGCGCTGCAAGTTGTGGACGCCCTGGTGGCCGACTTGCGCCCGGCCGCAGCCAAGGCGCCGAAAAAAGCCTGACCCACGGCCGCGTTAGCGGCCTGTGACGGGTCTGGGCGCCAGCGCCCAAAAGACAGGGCATGAATCAGGCACGAATAGTGCACTGCGGGGCGATTTCGGTGGCTACAATGCAAGAAACCCACCCGCAGCAAGTTTCGTGCCTTTATGAAAATCTTTCCCACCGCCCTGCTTCTGGCCTGCGCCGCGCTCAGCCCCCAGGCCTGGGCCGAAAAGGCGGACCGCAACAAGCCCATGAACGTCGAATCCGATGTTTTGCGCTACGACGACCTGCAACAAACCACGGTGTTTACCGGCAAAGTCGTGCTCACCAAGGGCAGCATCATCATCCGTGGCGCCAAGCTCGAAGTGCGCCAGGACCCCGAAGGCTACCAATACGGCACCGTTACCGGATCGGCGGCAGAACCGGCTTTTTTCCGCCAAAAGCGCGACAGCGTGGACGAGTTCATCGAAGGCCAAGGTGACACCTTGGTTTACAACAGCAAGGCGGATACGGTGCGTTTTGAGAAAAACGCGGTGCTGCGCCGCTACCGGGGCACCACGCTGGCCGACGAGGTGACCGGCGCCATCATCGTTTACGAAAACCTGACCGACAAGTTCAATGTAGACGGCAGCGCCCCTGGCGCCACGACCAAGGGCCGCGTGCGCGCCATGCTCACGCCCAAGCCCGAAGGCAAAACCCCATGAATTTTGGCGTCGGCAGCATGGCCGAGCCCGCAGCAGGCCAAGCACCGGGCGCGCCCGCGTCGGGCAACACCGCCATTGGCTTGCTCGAAGCCCAGCATTTGCAGCGCTCTTATGGCAAACGCCAGGTGGTGCGCGATGTGTCGCTGGCCGTGCGCACCGGCGAGGTGGTCGGCCTGCTCGGACCCAACGGCGCGGGCAAGACCACGTCTTTTTACATGATCGTGGGGCTGCTGCGCGCCAGTGCCGGCCAAATCACCATTGACGGCCAGCGCATCGAACATATGCCCATCCACCGCCGCGCCCGCTTGGGGCTGGGGTATTTGCCGCAGGAAGCGTCGATCTTTCGCAAGCTCAATGTCGAAGACAACGTGCGCGCGGTGCTGGAACTGCAGCGGGGCGCCGATGGCAAGCCCTTGTCCAAACCCGAAATCGAGTCGCGCCTGACCGCGCTGC
>CANGHQ010000333.1 GCA_947453585.1 Burkholderiales bacterium
ACGCTACGGCACCATGCGTGACAACGATCTCGGCTTGGAAGTGGTTATGGCCAGCGGAGAAATCATCCGCACCGGCACCCGCGCGCGAAAATCTTCTGCCGGTTACGACCTTACGCGTCTGATGGTCGGCAGCGAAGGCACGCTGGGCGTGATGACCGAGATCACGCTCAAGGTCTACCCGCTGCCAGAGGCAGTGTCGGCGGCGGTGTGTTCGTTTCCAAGCATTGAGGCAGCGGTGCGCACCACCATTGCCATCATCCAGATGGGCGTGCCGATTGCCCGGGTGGAGCTGGTGGACGCCAAAACCGTACGCATGGTCAACGCCCACGCCAAACTCGGCCTGCGCGAAGAAGCGCTGTTGCTGATGGAGTTCCATGGCTCCCCGGCAAGCGTTAAAGAGCAAGCCGAAACCGTGCAAGAGATCGCCGCCGACCACGGTGGCAACGCCTTTGAATGGGCCAGCACCCCCGAAGAACGCACCCGCCTGTGGGCTGCGCGCCACAACGCCTATTTCGCCGCCATCCAAAGCCGCCCTGGCTGCCGCGCCATCAGCACCGACACCTGCGTGCCCATCAGCCGCTTGGCGGACTGCCTGCTCGAATCGATTGACGAGGTGGAAGCGTCCCAAATCCCTTATTTTCTGGTCGGCCACGTGGGCGACGGCAACTTCCACTTCGGCTACCTGATTGACCCCCACAGCCCGCAGGAGCGCGCCACCGCCGAAGCCCTGAACCACAAACTGGTGGAGCGTGCCCTGCGCATGGACGGCACTTGCACCGGCGAACACGGCATTGGCCTGCACAAGATGGATTTTTTGCTGGCCGAGACCGGCACGGGCGCGGTGGACATGATGCGCGCCATCAAAATTGCGCTGGACCCGCACAACATCATGAACCCGGGCAAGATATTTGCGCTTTGAAGGGCGCGTCAACGGGCGCCATGGCCGGGCCGGCTGCAACCGCAGCGCGCGCCCCGTTTGGGACAGCGATGTGCATGGGCCAGCGCCAACTTATGGCACATTTAAGCCCATGCCCAAACCCACGAAATATCCCACGCTAGAAGACGCCATTGGCAAAACCCCACTGGTCGCCCTGCAGCGCATAGGCGCTGCTGACAATTCCACCCGCAACAACGTCGTACTCGGCAAACTTGAGGGCAATAACCCGGCTGGTTCGGTGAAAGACCGCCCGGCGCTGTCCATGATCCAGCGCGCGCAAGAGCGCGGCGACATTGCGCCCGGCGACACCTTGATTGAGGCGACATCTGGCAACACCGGCATTGCGCTGGCCATGGCTGCGGCCATCAAGGGTTACCGCATGGTGCTCATCATGCCCGAGGACTTGTCGATCGAGCGGGTGCAAACCATGAAGGCCTTCGGCGCAGAACTCATCCTCACGCCCAAAAGCGGCGGCATGGAATACGCCCGTGACTTGGCCGAAAAAATGCAGTCCGAGGGCAAGGGCAGGGTGCTCGACCAGTTTGCCAATCAGGACAACCCGCGTGTGCACTACGAGACCACCGGCCCCGAAATCTGGGCTGACACGCAGGGCCGAGTCACCCATTTTGTGAGTGCCATGGGCACCACCGGCACCATTACCGGCGTGGCGCGCTACCTGAAAGAAAAGAACCCTGCCGTCCGCATCATCGGCGCCCAGCCCTCTGAGGGCTCGCGCATTCCGGGCATCCGCAAGTGGGCCCCGGCCTATTTGCCCAAGATTTACGACCCGGCCAATGTGGACGAGCTGCGCTACGTGAGCCAGCTGGATGCCGAAGAAATGTGCCGCCGCATGGCGCGCGAAGAAGGCATTTTTGCCGGCATCTCAGCCGCCGGCGCCTGCTGGGTGGCGCAGCAAATTGCCAGCGAAGTAAAAGACGCCACCATCGTTTTTATCGTGTGCGACCGGGGTGACCGCTATTTGTCTACCGGCGTGTTTCCCGCCTGAGTCTTTTTACAGAACCCATTTTTGAGTCATAGCCCATGAGCCACGCTTTCAAATTTTGCCCCCAGTGCGCCACGCCGCTGGCCCTGATCAGCCAGTTGGAAGACGGTGGCGACAAGGTGCGCCTGCGTTGCAGCGCCTGCGAATACACCCACTGGAACAACCCGACGCCCGTGTTGGCAGGCATCGTAGAAGTGGACGGCCAAATTTTGTTGGCGCGCAACGCCGCCTGGCCGGGCAAGATGTATGCGCTGATTACCGGCTTTATGGAGGCCGGTGAGACGCCGCAAGAAGGTATCGCGCGCGAAATTTCCGAAGAAACCAATCTGGTCACCGACGAACTCAAACTCGTGGGCGTGTATGACTTTCAGCGCATGAACCAGATCATCATCGCCTACCACGCGGTCTGCCACGGCGAAGTGCGCCTGTCGCCCGAGCTGGTGGATTACCGCATGTACGCGCCGCAAGACCTGAAATGCTGGCCCGCAGGCACCGGCTACGCGCTGGCCGATTGGCTGACCTCGCGCGGCCACACGCCGCAGTTTGTGGATTGGCCCAAGCGCGAAGCGCCTGCAACCCCGTCCACCTAGTCCGCAGGATCGCCCCATGTCCACCGACTACACCATTGACATCGAAATCGACACCCGCGGCCTGAACTGCCCGCTGCCCATCCTCAAAGCCAAACGGGCGCTCACCGGCATGGAAAGCGGCCAGGTGCTCAAAGTGGTGGCCACCGACGCGGGCTCGATCCGCGACTTTCAGGCCTTTGCCAAACAAACCGGCAACACCCTGTTAGACCAGCAAACCCTGGGGCAAGAGTTTGTGCATGTGATGCGCAGGCGCTAAGCAAAAGCCCTAGCCCGACTGGCGCTTCTGCGTTAGCCGGGTGGATTTAAGCCAGGCGCTGCAACTGCTCGCGCACCTTGTTCAGGGTGTCGCCAAATTCGGCCACGCGCTGGTGCGATTGCGCAATCACTTCGGGCGGGGCTTTGGCCACAAAGGCTTCGTTACCCAGCTTGGCGGTGGCCTTGGCGATTTCGCCTTCCAGGCGGGCGATTTCTTTGCCCAGGCGCAGCTTCTCGGCGTCTACGTCGATTTCCATGAACAAGCACATGCGCGCGTCGCCCACCACGGCTACCGGCGCGGCTTGGGCGGCGGTTTGCCAGGCGGCCTCGTCGTCAAACACTTTCACCTCGACCAACTTGGCGAGTGCTTGCAGCACGGGCGCGCTGCTGTGCCAAAAGGCGCTGTCGGCGGCGCTGCCGGCCAGT
>CANGHQ010000334.1 GCA_947453585.1 Burkholderiales bacterium
CGCATCCGCAGCGCTGGCTGCACCTGGCAAGAGCGTGATGTTGGAAATACCGCCGATATTGAGCACCGCGCGGCTTTGCGTGGCGTGGCCAAAGGCGGCGCGGTGAAAGGGCGGCACCAGCGGCGCGCCCTGGCCGCCTGCGGCCACATCGCGGCTGCGAAAGTCGGCCACCACGTCAATGCCACACAACTCGGCCAACAGGGCGGGCTGGTTGAGTTGCAAGGTGTAGCCGGTGCCGTCAAACTCTTGGGGCCGGTGGCGCACGGTTTGGCCGTGGGCGCCAATAGCGGTGATCTGGGCGGGAGCAATCTGGCTGGCGTGCAGCAAATCGGACACGACTTGGGCGTAAAGCCGGGCCAGGGCGTTGGCGGCGAGTGCGGCGCGGTGGAGTTCGTTGTCGCCGGGGGTGTTCAGGGCCAGCAGCTCTTGCCGTAGGGCGGGGCTAAAGGGGCGGCTGGCGCTGGCAAGCACTTGGGTGGGCTGTCCGGAGTCGCCGAAGTCAGCCAGCACGCCGTCGACGCCGTCCATGGACGTGCCCGACATCAGGCCGATGAAAAGCGCGGGCGCTGGCACCGGCGCTGGCTCTTATTGGACGTTGCCGACTTGCACCTGGGCGGCGGCGCTGAGCTGGGCGCGCACCAGTTGGGCTGACTTGTCAAACAGCGGCTTGAGCGCGGTGGCCAATGGCACAGAGGTTTGCGCACGCGCCAAAGTCAGCGGGTCTTTGTGCACGCCGTTGACGCGGAACTCGAAATGCAGGTGCGGGCCGGTCGCCCAGCCGGTGGCGCCCACCAGGCCGACATTTTCACCCTGCTGTACGCGCTGCCCAGCGCGAACGTTAATTTTGCTCAAGTGGGCGTAGACCGTGGTGTTGCTGCCACCATGTTTGACCATGACCACATTGCCAAAGCCGTTTTGCACACCGGCGAATTCGACCACGCCGTCACCCACGGTGCGTACGGGCGTGCCAGTGGCTGCGCCGTAGTCCACGCCCAAATGGGCACGCCAGGTTTGCAAAATCGGGTGAAAACGCATAGAAAAGCCGCTGGTCACACGGGAGAACGCCATGGGCGAGGCCAGGAAAGCGCGGCGCAGGCTCTCGCCAGCCAGCGTGTAGTAGCCGCCTTTGCTCAGGGCGTGGGTGGCAGCAGGTGCGTTGGCGCCCAAGGGTTCTTGGAACCACATGGCCTGGAAGGTTTTGCCAGCGTTGACGAATTCGGTGCTCAACACGCGTCCAGCGCGCAGCGGCTCGCCGTCGCCTTCAAGTGTTTCGTAAACCACGGAGAAACGGTCGCCCTTGCGCAGCGCACGGTGAAAGTCGATGTCTCCAGAGAAAATTTCGGCCATTTGCGTCGCAATGGCGTCGGGGATGCGCGCGTCGTCGGTGGCTGCAAACAACGAGGACTGGATCACGCCACCCGCCATGCGCGAGCTCACGGTCAAGGGGAGGGTTTCAATCTTGGAGCTGTAGCCTTGGGCGGATTTGCTGATGGTCAAGCGCTTAAAGTTGCCGTCGTCCTCGGGGCTCCAGCGGGCGCTTAGGGCCAGCAGGCCGCTGCTCTCGTCCACTTCGGCGCTCACGCTGCGTCCGGCGCGGCCCATCAGGGTTTGCTGCACCAAGCGGTCGCTGCGCAAAAAGGCGGCGGCTGCCACGTCAGACACGCCCAGGCGTTTGAGCAGCGTGTCGGCGGTGTCGGTGCTGCGCGTCAGGTCGGTGCGGTACAGGCGCATGGCCTGGGTGGCCAGCGCGTCGAATTGGGGTGCCAGGGGCAGGGGTTGTACCGACTCCACCAGCGTACGCTTGGGCAGGTTGGCAGCGTCGGGGGCCAGGTTGGCAACGGCAAAACTGGCACCTGCGCCACCCAAAAGCAGGGCGGCGACAGCGGTGAGCACGCGTTTGGGGTGCTGGTGCAGTGCTCAGGCGACGCGCTGTGCGGCGGCTAGGACCGCTTGGGTCAGGTTTAAACTCAAAATGGGGCTCCTCGCAGGGCGGGGGGCCAGGCAGCCACCGCACCGGGGTGCACTTTGGCGGCGACTAAAATCGTCTGCCTGAGCCAAAACGCGCGTGAAATTCAAAGCCCATTGTATCGGGCTTCAAAATCCGGCCGAAAAAGCGGCAGTCTCCCCCAGCCTCACACCATCTTTATGAACCAAGCAAGCCCCCCTACTTATCCTGTGACTGACCGCGTGCGCGAGGCGCTGGCCGTTTCCCTGCGCGGCTGCGACGAACTGATTCCCCAGGAAGAATGGGTCAAAAAGCTGGCGCGCTCGGAGGCCACGGGCAAGCCGCTGCGCATCAAGCTCGGGCTGGACCCGACCGCGCCCGACATCCATTTAGGCCACACCGTGGTGCTGAACAAAATGCGCCAGTTGCAGGACCTAGGGCACACGGTGATTTTTTTGATTGGCGACTTCACCAGCATGATTGGCGACCCGTCCGGGCGCAACACCACCCGCCCGCCGCTCACTGCCGAGCAAATCAAACGCAACGCCGAGACCTATTACAAGCAAGCCAGCCTGGTGCTGGACCCGGCCAAGACCGAGATTCGCTACAACAGCGAGTGGAGCGACCCGCTGGGCGCGCGCGGCATGATTCAGCTCGCCAGCCGCTACACGGTGGCGCGCATGATGGAGCGCAACGACTTTCATGACCGCTTCAAGGCCGGCCAGTCGATTAGCGTGCACGAGTTTTTGTACCCGCTGATGCAGGGCTACGACAGCGTGGCGCTGGAAAGCGACCTGGAATTGGGCGGCACCGACCAGAAGTTCAACCTGCTGGTGGGGCGCCAGTTGCAGTCGGAATACGGCCAGGAGCCGCAGTGCATTTTGACCATGCCCCTGCTCGAAGGCCTGGACGGCGTCGAGAAAATGTCCAAGAGCAAGAACAATTACATCGGCATCTCGGAAGAGCCCAACACCATGTTTGCCAAGGTGCTGAGCATTTCGGACGTGCTGATGTGGAAGTGGTACACGCTGCTGAGTTTTAAGAGCGAGGCCGCCATTGCCGCCCTGCAAGCCGAAGTGGCCGCCGGGCGCAACCCCAAAGACGCCAAAGTGGCGCTGGCCAAAGAAATCACGGCGCGCTTTCACTCTGCGGCCGCAGCGGACGCGGCCGAACAAGACTTTATCAACCGCAGCCAGGGCGGCATTCCGGACCAGAGTGACGAAATGGAGCTCGGTTTGGGCGAAGGCGGCGCGGCGCTGGGCA
>CANGHQ010000335.1 GCA_947453585.1 Burkholderiales bacterium
ATACCATCAAGGCGGCCAAGCAATTCAATGCCGTAAATCCGACGCGAACGATGCCCAACATCTTGATCTTCGTGAATCATGATGACGCGGCAGGGTTTGGTGATGTAAGGGAAACATTTACAGGCATATTTCACGCAAAGGATGGCAGTTGTCATAGCACTATGCCGCATATTGCGTCTTCACTTGATCAAGCCAAGGAGCAGATAGACCTTTGCGTGTGGATAGACGGAAAAGTCAGGCGTGTTGAGGGTTACCTCTTTAATCAGGCTGCCATCCCAGACCATTTGGACACGCTTTGTACTCTTTTTGGGAAGAATCCTGTAGATATAAAGCAGTAGGTGAATGGGATTTTGTTCAAGGGCACGTTGTCCGCTGCAAATGCACATCCTGTAAGCTGCCTGTCGTAAACACCAGCAATCGCTGCATCACCGCCGCCCAAGGCAGCGCAGCGACCGGCGGCAATGGGTCGCAACCTGCCCTTGATCGCCAAGCCACACCGCTGAACAGAAGACCCAAAGGCAACACCGGACGGGTATCCGATGCAAGGCAGTAGACTCCCGCCGGTACAGATTCCGAGTAGATAAAACACGCCTTGCGAATGAAAAAACCTTTTCTTGTAATGCTGACCTTGCTTGCCAGCAGCGCATGGGCTGACTGGGCCAAGATGGGCGAAACCGATGAGGGCAGCTTCTATATTGACACCGCCTCGGTGCTGCGGGACGGGCATTGGCGCCAGGTGTGGGAATTGACCGATTTGAAGCAGCGCGATGAAGGCGGCGAGTTGTCGCGTCGCACCCGGGTGCAATACGACTGCAAACGGGGCCGCACCCAGGTGCTTTCGATCAGCACGCATTGGGAGCCCATGGCTGCGGGCGCAACACTTCACTCGGTCGCTCGAGAAGGTTTGTGGAAAGAAGTGCCGCCCGAGACTGCGTATTCAGCCGCCTTCAAATTGCTATGTACGCAATAGGCGCAGCGCCTTGCCTTCGCACAATGCCTTAGGCCTGACGTTGCCATGACGACACCTGAAGCGCATCCGCCCACTCACCTGCCCGTTCTGTATTCCTTTCGCCGCTGCCCCTACGCCATGCGAGCGCGCCTGGCCTTGCGGGTGGCAGGTCAGGCGGTGGAACACCGCGAAATCGAACTCAAACACAAGCCCGCCGCCATGCTGCGAGCCTCGCCCAAGGGCACGGTGCCGGTGCTGGTGCTGATGGACGGATCGGTGCTGGAGCAAAGCCTGGACATCATGCGCTGGGCTTTGAAGCGCCATGACCCAGAAGCCTGGTTGCCCACTGACGAGGCGAGCCGCCAAGACGTCTGGGCGCTGATTGCGCAAAACGATGGCGACTTCAAATTCCACCTGGACCGGTATAAATACCCGCACCGCTACGAGCTTTCCGATGGCTTTGAGCACCGTGCCCAAGCTTCTGTTTTTTTGAAGACCTTAGCGCAGCGCCTGGCAGCAAACGCGTATCTAAGCGGCCCACGCTTCGGCATTGCCGACGCCGCCATCCTGCCTTTTGTGCGGCAGTTCGCGCATACCGACAAAGCCTGGTTTGCGCAACAAGACTGGCCCGCACTGGCGCAGTGGCTGGCCGCCTTTGAAGCGTCTGCGGGTTTTGCGCAGGTGACGGAAAAACACCCGGTCTGGCCGGGTGTTGCGGGGGGCTTGGCGCTTGGGGCGCTTTAGCTTTCGGTTAGGCGCCGCTTAGGCGATCCGTTCCTTGGCGTCAGCGTACTGGCGCTTGAGCTGGGCTACAAAGTCGGCGGTCGATTGCACCTGGTGCACCGCACCAATGCCCTGGCCGCAGCCCCAGATGTCTTTCCAGGCTTTGGTCTTGTCGCCGCCAAAGTTCATCTTGCTGGGGTCGCTCTCGGGCAAATTTGCCGGGTCCATGCCGGCGTTGCGGATGCTGGGCGCCAGGTAGTTGCCGTGCACGCCGGTAAACAGGTTGCTGTAGACGATGTCGTCCGAGTCGCTGTCCACAATGCTTTGCTTGTAGGCCTCGGCGGCGCGCGCCTCGTCGGTGGCAATAAAGGCCGAGCCGATGTAGGCAAAGTCCGCGCCCATGGCCTGGGCCGCCAACACCGCGTCACCCGTGGCAATGGAGCCGCTCAAAGCCAAGGGGCCGTCAAACCACTGGCGGATTTCCTGGATCAGGGCAAACGGGCTTTTCAGGCCGGCGTGGCCACCGGCACCTGCGGCCACGGCGATCAGGCCGTCGGCGCCTTTTTCAATCGCCTTGTGCGCGTGCTTGTTGTTGATCACGTCGTGCAGCACCACGCCGCCATACGAGTGCGCTGCGGCGTTGATGTCTTCGCGCGCGCCCAGGCTGGTGATGATGATGGGCACCTTGTACTTGACGCACATGGCCATGTCGTGGTCAAGGCGGTCGTTGCTCTTGTGCACGATCTGGTTGATGGCAAAGGGCGCGGCGGGCGCATCGGGGTGGGCCAGGTTGTAGGCGGCCAGCGTCTCGGTGATTTCGATCAGCCATTCTTCGAGCTGCTCGGCCGGGCGGGCGTTGAGCGCGGGCATAGAGCCCACCACGCCCGCAATGCACTGGGCGATAACGAGTTGGGGCGTGCTAATGATGAACAGCGGCGACCCGATCACCGGGAAAGGCAGGTTTGCGAGGACGGCAGGGAGTTTGGACATAGGCTGCTAAAAAAAGATGCTGATTTAAAATGCGTCCAGGGCCAAGGCGGTCACGCTGTCTGCGCCTTCAACAATGCTGTCGCGCAGGCCTTGGGCCTTGGTCAGGATGTGGTCGGCATAAAAACGCGCGGTCACCACCTTGGCCTGCATGAAGGCAGCTTCTTTACCCTCGGTCAGCGCCTTTTGCGCCACCAGCAAGGCGCGCCCCATTTGCCAGCCGGCCATCACATTGTCCGCCAGCATCAAGTAGGGCACGCTGCCCGAGAACACGGCGTTGGGGCTGGCTTTGGTGTTGCCCGCTACAAAGTCAATCACTTCTACCAGCGCAGCGCGGGCTGCGTCCAGGCGCTTGGCTACCGCTAGGGCGTCAGGCGTGCCGCTGGCGCGCAGATCGGCCACAGTCACAGCAATTTGCGCGGTAATGGCCTTGGCCGCCTGGCCGCCGTCGCGCGAGGTTTTGCGCCCCACCAAATCGTTGGCCTGGATGGCGGTTGTGCCTTCGTAAATCGTCAAAATCTTGGCGTCGCGGTAGTACTGGGCCACGCC
>CANGHQ010000336.1 GCA_947453585.1 Burkholderiales bacterium
CAGGTCCAGGGTTTTCATGGGGTGGTGCTCAGGCGGTGTTTGGGCAGTTTTCGGGCGGGGCTTAAGCGGCGGCGGTCTGGCGCGTGGTCGCAGCAGTGCTTTGGGCCGGGGCCTGATCACGGTATTGGCTGCAGGCGGCGCGCGGCACCAGCCGCTCGGACTCTTGCCACACCAGTGCGCGCATGGCAGCAGCGCTGGGGCCTTCGGGGATGGAATCGGCGGCCGCCTGGATGAGCGACTCGAAATGCACAATTGCGCCGCCCAGGCCGAGGTCGGCAATGGCGTTGGGGCGGGCGTGCTGCGCGTCTTGGCCCACGGGTTTGCCCAGCAGTTCGGCCTGGCCCATCACGTCACGGATGTCGTCGGCCACTTGGTAGGCTTCGCCCAGGCAGTCGCCCAGGGCCATCCAGGCTTTGGGGTCGGCACCGGCGCTCAGGGCGCCTGCACAGGTGGCGGCCACAAACAGCGAACCGGTCTTGGCGCGCTGGTATTGCATGAGCGAGACGCGCGACTCCGATTCCCAAGCCTGTCCGGCCACGATGCCGCTGGGCATGCCCACGCTGTCGGCGATGATTTTCATGAGGCCCGGCAGGCGCAGCGGCGACTGGCCCGCAGCGGCGGCCAGGGTCTGGAAAGCCATCACGATCAGCGCGTCACCCGCCAGCACGGCCAGGGGTTGGCCAAAGGCCCAATGCACCGAAGCGCGGCCCCGGCGGGTAGCGGCGTCGTCAAAACAGGGAAGGTCGTCGTGCACGAGCGAGGCGCAGTGCAGCAGCTCGATGGCCACCGCAGCGGCATCGGTCAGGGCCGGATCGTCTTGGCCGCAGGCCTGGGCCACCGCCAAACACAGCTGCGGGCGAATGCGCGCACCGCCCGGAAACACCGCATGGCGCACCGCTGCCACCAGCTTGGGCGGGCAACCGGGCTCTTCCACGGCGGCCAAGGCCAAGGCCAAGGATTGCTCGATGCGGGTGATGGGTTTCATGAAGGTCTCCTGGTGTCGGTCTTCGTAATCTTAAAGTGACAGTTTTACTTGTCATTTCCTCGTGTAAATAAATGTAGACACTTCGTTGACCTATGTCAACGGGGGTTTACGTGTTTTTTTGTTAACTTTTTTTATGCTTGGTTCTGTGGAGCGCTGTAGCTATGAGCAAGCGATAAATTGCGCCCAAAACCTAGGGAATACCCTGATGAAAATCCACGATTCCAAAGCAGGAAAAGTGCGCGGTCGCGCACGAGCGGCGCCACAAATTGCCGTTTTAGAGGGGTGGAAAGGGCTTGCGCCCGACCGCGCAGCGCGGTTTCAGGCCTGCGCGGCCAGCACCAGCGGCGCGATAGCGCCGGGCTGCTCTTCGTGGGCCAGATGGCCCAAGCTGGCCAGCACCTGCACCGGGCGCGGGCTTTGCTGGCGCAGCAGGGCGGCCACCCGGCGGGCCACGGCTGGCGGCACGATGACGTCTTGCGCGCCTACCACCAGGGTCAGCGGCGTGCCCAAGGCGGGCAGATCGCGCGCCAGGGTGTGCAAGTCCCAGTGCGCCATCATGGCCAGCGCGGCACCGGCGTGGCCGGGGTTGGCGATGAGCTGGCGGTACAAGGCCTGACCCTCGCCGTCCAAGCGCGAGCCCGTGCCGTCGAGCAGCTTTTGCAGCACATCGGACTGCGCGGCGCGCCACGAAAACAGCTCAGGCACAAGCGGCGCCTTGGCCAGCAGCTTGGCCAGAGGCGAGAAAAACTGCCCCGCCCAGCCGTCCAGCGGCAGCAAAGCACCGTTCACGGACACCAAACGCTCGGGCTCTAGCAGGCCGTCAAGCGCCATGCGACACGCCAGCGCCGCACCCGCCGAATGGCCGACCACCGTGGCGGGTGCAATCTCCAGCACCTGCAGCAGCGCCGCCACGCCACGCGCCATACCGGGCAGCGAACACAGTTCGGCCACGGCATCGCCCTGCGGCATGGCGCTAAAGCCGTGGCCGGGCAAATCCAGCGCCAGCACCGCCACCTGCGGCTGCAACAGGGGAATCAGATCGCGCCAGGAATGGGTAGACGCGCCCGTGCCGTGCAGCAGCAGCACGGTGGGCGCGGCGGGGTCGGGGTGCGGCGCGTGCTGCACATGCCAGCGCAGGCCCGCCGCCGTCACAAAGCGCGACAGTTCGCGGTGCGGCCAATGGGCGCCGTCGGTGGCAAAGTCAAGGCGGTGGCGCATGGGCGTGGCTTGCGGGTTTGGGCGCTGGGTGGGCGGCTGATTCACCGCTGATTAACGGCCACTCACGGCGCGCACCGCCTGCGACACGGCCTGCGCTCCGGCGTAGGGCAGCGCCAGGTACTGCGCGCCCATGGTGCGGGCAAGCGCCTGCGCCGCCGGATGCGGCTGGGTCGAGGTGTCCACCAGTAACGCGGTGATGCCTGCCAAACGCAGCGCGGCGGCGGCGGCTTGGCTGTCGAGTGCGGCCTGCGCGCGCCCGGGCGTGCCGTCGCGGGCGATGTTGCCGCGTCCGTCGGTCAGCAACACCAGGATGGGGGTTTCGCCCTTGCGCCGAATTTGTTCGGCCAGCGCCAACGCCGAGTCTAGGGCGCTGGCCAGCGGCGTGCCGCCGCCGCCGGGCAGACCGGCCAGGCTGCGCTTGGCGCGCGCCAGCGAACGGGTGGGCGGCAGTAGCAGCTCGGCGGCCTTGCCCCGAAAGCCCAGCACCGCCACGCTGTCGCGCCGCACATAGCAGTCGGCCAGTAGCAGCTCAACGGCGCCCTTGGCCTCGGCCAGGCGGTTCAGCGCCGCCGAGCCCGAGGCGTCCACCACAAACACCGTGGTGGTCTGGCCGAGCTGGCGAAAGCGCGCCACATGAAAGTCTTCTTTGCGCACCTGAATGCGCTGGGGCGCTGGGGCCACGCCGCGCTCTTGTGCGGCCAGCTGCCGCAGCTTTTGCCAGGGCGCAGCGGCGCGCAGGGTCTCCAACACATTGAGGCGCTGGCCCGCGCGCGGTTCGCCCTTGCGCGCGCCGATGGGGCGGCCGCGCAGCGCGCTGTGCTGTGCCGTGCCCGCGCTGCCCGCGCTGGGGGTTTTGGCGCGCGCGAGTTGCGAGATCTTCAAAGACGCCAGCAGGCCTGCGGGCAGCGCGGCCAGGGCGGCGTCCAGGATGAGTTCATCCAGCGTTTCCCCTACTGCGGGGGGCTGGTCGGTGTCGTCGTCGGTGGGCGCCTCGGGGGGGGCGG
>CANGHQ010000337.1 GCA_947453585.1 Burkholderiales bacterium
ACTTTCTTGGGTGCCGTACCTTGGTCGCCAATCGTCTTGCCGGCAACTTTGCCGGTGGTGAAAACCGAGGTAATTTTGTCGGCGTTCTTGATGCGCTTGGTGTCGATGCCCTTGAGGTTGCCGGTAGGCACCAGGTTGCGCAACTGGAAGTACTCGGAGTCGAGCAAGTCAAAGCTGTTGGGCGAAGTGATGGCGCGCTTCAGCACGTCGTCGGTCGTTACGGCCACGTATTGGATGACGACCTTGCCGCCCGTGTCGGACTTGAATTTTTCGGCGATTTCCTTGTCCTGGTTCACTGCGGTGCCCAGGTAGCGCAAGACGATGGGGTCTGCGGAATGCACGGCGGGGAACACGCCGGCGGCCAAGATACCAGCCGTGCCCTTGAGCAAGGTGCGGCGCTGCACTGGCGCAGTGGTGCTGAGGATTTCTTTCGAATCGTTCGACATGGGGAAAACTCCTTGGGGATGAAAAAACTTCTTGCGAAGCGAGGGGGTGGAACACAGGGGAAGAAACGCTTGGATACAAACAGGGTTCAGTCGGCGAGCCGGTGCTCCGCCTCAGGCGCCCAGGACATGCGCACCGTGTCGCCCACGCTCAGGGGCTGGGCAGAAAACGCGGCCTCAGACAACATGACCGACCACTGCGCGGTGCTGTGCGCGGAGTGCAAGGCGCCAGGGCTTTGCAAGCCCACCAATACATAGGTGCCTTGGTATTCCACGTCAGACACCAGCGCGATTTGCGCATGCGCTGCGGCGTCGTCTGCGCCCTGCGCGGGCGACAAAGCAATGTGGTCGGTGCGCACACCAATCTTGCCGGTCGGCGTTTCAATAACGTTGTGGCCGCCCATGAAGCGGGCCACAAATTCGTTGGCCGGGCGGTTGTAAACGTCGTGGGGCGAACCGGTCTGCACGATCACGCCGTGGTTCATCACCACCATGGTGTCGGCCAGGGCCATGGCCTCTTCTTGCGAGTGGGTGACATGGATAAAGGTCAGGCCCAATTCTTTTTGCCAGCGGCGCAATTCGGCGCGCATCTGGATGCGCAAAAACGGGTCTAGCGCAGACAAGGGCTCGTCAAGCAGCAGCACGCGCGGTTGGGTAATTAGTGCGCGCGCCAGCGCCACGCGCTGCTGCTGGCCGCCCGAGAGTTCGCCGGGCTTGCGATCGGCCAAGTGGCCCATGGCCACGCGGTCGAGCAGGCTGCGGGCTTGCTCCAGGCGTGCGGCTTTGGCTACGCCTTTCATCTTGAGGCTGAAGGCCACGTTGTCCAGCGCGCTCAGGTGCGGGAACAGGGCAAAACTCTGGAACATCATGGCCGTTCCGCGCGCGGCGGCTGGCAGGTCGGTGATGTTGCGGTTCTCTAAAAGAATGTCGCCCTCGGTCACGGATTCGTGCCCGGCCACCATGCGCAAGGTTGTGCTTTTTCCGCAGCCCGAAGGCCCGAGCAAACAGCAGTAACTGCCGCTGGCAATGCGCAAATTGATGCTATCCACCGCAGGCTTGGCGCCGGGCGCATAGCGCTTGGTCAGACCCACCAATTCGATGGCGGCTATGGAGGGATAGGACGGTGCATTCATGCGTTTTTAGTACGCAAACAGCGTGCCAATTTTTGTCCACAATCTGCAGCGCGTTTGCGTACAAAAACGCCAGCGCATGGGCGCTGCGCTTCAGACTTGCTTTGTTTTGGTGCGGCGCTGATTGCAACGCGACTGGGCATCGGTGCCATATGCACCAAGGCAATGCGCGAGCGTTTAGCCGCAGTCGCGCAGGTAGCGGGTCAACGATTCTTGAATGCGCTGCGGCTCCAGGCCGCGCACGATAAACACCAGGCGCGAGGCGTGGTCGTCGGTGGGCCAGCGCTCCAGGTGGCTGGGCGGATGCACCAATTGCTGCACGCCATGCACCACCACCGGGGCGTCGGCGCCTTCTACATTGAGCAAGCCCTTGACCCGCAGAATCTGCGCGCCGTGGGCGTGCAACAGCAAGGACAGCCAGACGCTGAAGACCGTCCAATCGACCGCTTCGGGCAAATCCAGCGCAAAGGCCACGATGTCGCGGTGCACATTGGCGTTGGCGCCTTGTGCAGCGGTCGAGCCCAGCGACAGGTAATTGCGCTGGCGGGTAGCTTGCAGCCACTGGGCTACTTCATCGCTCTTGCTGGCCATGTCAAACGCATCCACGCCCAGCAGGTGGCGGGCGTCAAGCTGCACTGCATCGAGCGCCAGGCATGGCGCACTCGGGTTCACCTGGGCGAGTTGCGCATAAAGCGCCGGGGTCTTCGCTGCATCGGCAATATCCAGCTTGGTAATCACCAGCCGGTCGGCCACAGCCACTTGTTTCTGGCATTCGGGGTACTGGCCCAGATTGGCCGCGCCATTAACCGCGTCCACCGTAGTCACCACATTGCCCCCGCGAAAGTGGTGCTGCAGCACCCGGTCGTACATCACGGTAGACAGCACCGGCACCGGGTCGGCAAGTCCGGTAGTCTCGATCACCAGGCGCACAAAGGCGGGAATCTCGCCACGCTCGCGCCGGTCATACAGGTCGCGCATGGCGGTGACCAGGTCGCCACGGATGGTGCAGCAAATGCAGCCCGATTGCAGCAGCACCATATCACCGTCCACCCGGTCCACCAGGTGGTGGTCGATGCCGATGTCGCCAAATTCGTTGATGAGCACCGCGCAGTTGTTAAACAGCGGGTCGCGCAGCAGGCGGTTGAGCAGGCTGGTTTTGCCCGAGCCCAAAAAGCCGGTCAGCACGTTGACGGGAATGCGCTCCGTCATGCGGCGGCTTCGGCAGTATGTGCGAGCGGGTCCAAGCTGCGGCCCGTGATTTCTTGCGCCGCCTGCCAGATGTGGGGCAGGCTATCGACCACCATTTGTTTGCCGGTGGGGCCTGCCACCAAATACAGGCGCCCCTGCCAGTCACTGACCGTCACGCGCAAGGGCAGCAGCGCGCGGTTGATCACCCGGATGCGTTTGGCCCGCTCGGCGCGGCGCGTGGGGGCGCTGGCGCCCTGGATGCGGCCCGCGCCGCTGCTCCAGTGTTCCTCGCCACCCAGAGAACCGCAAACGCCGCACATGCGCTACTTTTAGGCCTTGGCGCGCGGATGGCGTGCCGCAAAGTCGTTGGCCATCTCGTCCATGGTCACAAAGCGCACGCCGGGGTGCGACTTGATATAGGCAAACAGGCGCTCGAGCATCA
>CANGHQ010000338.1 GCA_947453585.1 Burkholderiales bacterium
ATTCCGGTGCACATGATCGAGACCATCAACAAGATGAACCGCATCAGCCGCCAGCATTTGCAGGAGTTTGGCTTTGAGCCCGATGCCTCGGTTCTGGCCGAACGCATGGAGATTCCTGAGGACAAGATCCGCAAGATCATGAAAATCGCCAAAGAGCCGATCTCGATGGAAACCCCGATTGGCGACGACGACGACAGCCACCTGGGCGACTTTATTGAAGACGGCGCCAACACCGCGCCCATGGAAGCAGCCATGCAAGCGGGCTTGCGCGATGTGGTCAAAGACATTCTGGACAGCCTCACGCCGCGCGAAGCCAAGGTGCTGCGCATGCGCTTTGGTATCGAGATGGCCAGCGACCACACCCTGGAAGAAGTGGGCAAGCAATTTGACGTGACGCGCGAGCGCATTCGCCAGATTGAGGCCAAGGCGCTGCGCAAGCTCAAGCACCCCAGCCGCAGCGACAAGCTGCGCAGCTTCACCGACACGCTGTAATACCGTGGCTGAAAAAGCCCCTGCAGGCAAAACGCCCCACGAAACGCCGTACGTGCTGGCTGGCGTCATGGGTTGGCCGGTGGCGCATTCGCGCTCGCCGCTGATCCATGGCCACTGGATCGCCGAGTACGGGCTGCGCGGCGCTTATGTGCAGCTGCCGGTGCGGCCCGAAGACTTGGAAGCCGCCCTGCGCAGCCTGCCCAAGCTCGGTTTTGCCGGCTGCAATCTGACCATTCCGCACAAGGTGGCGGCGATGTCGTTGGTGGACCGCGTGGAGCCGCTGGCCCAGCGCATAGGCGCCATCAACACTGTGGTGGTGGAAGCCGACGGCAGCCTGACCGGCAAAAACACCGACGCCTTTGGCTACCTGCACAGCTTGCAAGAGGCGCAGCCCAGCTGGCGCGCTGACGCGGGCCCGGCTTTGGTGATTGGGGCAGGCGGCGCAGCGCGCGCCGTGCTGGCCGCCTTGCTGGACGCGGGCGTGCCCGAGGTGCGCCTGTGCAACCGCAGCTTTGACAAGGCGCAGGCCCTGGCCCAAGAATTTGGCCCCCAGGTGCGCGCCGTGGCCTGGGAGGCACGCGCGCAGGCTTTGTCTGGCGTGGCCCTACTGGTCAACACCACCAACCAGGGCATGCACGGCGAGCCCGCGCTAGATCTCGACTTGAGCGCCCTGCCCCCGCAGGCGCTGGTGTCCGACATTGTTTATGTGCCGCGCACCACGCCCTTGCTGGCGGCGGCGCTTGCGCGCGGCAACCCGGTGGCCTATGGCCTGGGCATGCTGATCCACCAGGCGCGCGCGGCCTTTGAAGCCTGGTTTGGCGTGCTGCCCGAGGCAAGCCCTGCGCTGCTGCGCGACGTGCAAGCCACTTTGTAGGCCCGCTTTTTCCAAGCCCGCCCAAGCTCACCTTTGCACGCCCGCACACCGCCCATGCGCCCCGCCACGTCCCCTGCAGTCCAAAGTACCACGCCAGTGGTGGGCCAGTTGCTGGGCCTGCTGGAGTCGCGCTACGCCATGCGCGTGCTGTGGGCGCTGCGCGACGGCCATCCGCAGACCTTTCGACTGCTGCAGGATTCGGTGGGCGGCATTACGCCCAACACGCTCAATACCCGCATCAAGGAGTTGCGCGCGGCAGGCCTGCTGACCCATGGCGGCGAGGGCTATACCGTGACCGCGCTGGGCGCCGAGCTGCTCAAGCGCCTGGGCGACCTGCAAAGCTTTGCCACCAAATGGGCCAGCAGCCTGGCGCCCGCCCTTTGAATTTTTTCCGTTTACCCCCACTTTTTATTAGCACTTCAAGGATTTCCCCATGCAAACATCCAACTCTGGCCTGCAATACATCGACACCGTGGTGGGCGAAGGCGAACTCGCCGTGGTCGGCAAAAACGTCACCGTGCATTACACCGGCTGGCTGTTCAACGACGGCGAGCAAGGCGCCAAGTTCGACTCCAGCAAAGACCGCAACGACCCCTTTGTGTTCCGCCTGGGCGCGGGCCAGGTCATCCAGGGTTGGGACGAAGGCGTGGCTGGCATGAAAGTCGGCGGCGCACGCACGCTGATCATTCCCGCCTCTTTGGGCTACGGCGCGCGCGGCGCGGGCGGCGTGATTCCGCCCAATGCCACCCTGAAATTTGACGTTGAACTGCTCGGCACCTGAAGCCGCCCATGCGCCAGTGGTGGACGCGGGCCCTTGAAAAGGCCCGCGTGCGCCCCAAATACAGCGCAGAGTTTTTACGGCGTCTTGCCCGTCCCTTCGTTTTTTTCCGAAATTCCATGTCCGACAACGCATCCCACCAACCCTCCGGTTCCGCAGAATCCCAAGACCAGGCGCAGCAAGCGCCCCTGACGGAGGCCGAACAACTGGCCCAGGCCCAAACCGACCTGGCCTTGTTGCAAGCCAAATCAGCCGACCTGGCCGACCAATTTCTGCGCGCCAAGGCCGACGCCGAGAACGCCCGCCGCCGCGCCGAAGAAGAAGTCTCCAAAGCCCGCAAATTTGCGCTCGAGAGCTTTGCCGAAAGCCTGCTGCCCGTGGCCGATAGCTTGGAGGCCGGCCTGGCCATCAAAGACGCCACGGTGGAACAGATCAACGAAGGCGCACAAGCCACGCTGCGTCAGTTGATCGCCGCGCTGGAGCGCAACAAAGTGATCGCCATCAACCCAGACGCGGGCGCCAAGTTTGACCCCCACCACCACCAAGCCATCAGCGTGGTGCCGTCCGAACTGGACGCCAACACCGTGGTGGCAGTGCTGCAAAAAGGGTATTTGATCTCTGAGCGCGTGCTGCGCCCGGCTTTGGTGACGGTTTCTGCCCCCAAATAAACCTTTTTAGCGGGGCGCGGGCACTTGAAATAGTGGCTAGGCGTCCTTACTTAGTTTTTATCCAAATTTTTGAATCAGCAGGAGTTCCATCATGGGAAGAATCATCGGTATTGACTTGGGCACCACCAACAGTTGCGTGGCCGTCATGGAGGGCAACACGCCCAAGGTCATCGAAAACGCCGAAGGCGCGCGCACCACGCCTTCCATCATTGCGTACCAGGAAGACGGCGAAGTGCTGGTCGGCGCGTCCGCCAAGCGCCAGTCGGTCACCAACCCCCGCAACACGCTGTACGCCGTCAAACGCCTGATCGGGCGCAAGTTCACAGAAAAAGAAGTGCAAAAGGACATCGACCTGATGCCCTACAAGATCGCCGCTTAGCGGCGATCTTG
>CANGHQ010000339.1 GCA_947453585.1 Burkholderiales bacterium
AAACTGCCGCTCCTGCAATGCGTGCAAGCCGCTGAAAAGACCATGATGTCCACGCCCACCGCCCGCGGCTATTTACCCATCGACGGCATTGCCGCCTATGACGCAGCCGTCAAAGGACTGGTGTTTGGCACCGATTCCGAGCCTGTGGCCTCGGGCCGCGTGGCCACGGTACAAGCCATTGGCGGCACCGGCGGTCTAAAAATTGGCGCCGACTTCCTCAAACACCTGCGCCCCGACGCCAAAGTGCTAATTTCGGACCCGAGCTGGGAAAACCACCGCGCCCTGTTTACCAACGCCGGTTTTGTGGTGGAAACCTACGCCTATTACGACGCGGCCAAACGCGGCGTCAACTTCGAAGGCATGCTCGCCAGCCTGAACGCTGCTGCTGCCGGCACCGTGGTCGTGCTGCACGCCTGCTGCCACAACCCCACCGGCTACGACATCACTTCCGCCCAGTGGGACCAGGTGGTGGCCGTGGTCAAGGCCCGCGACCTGACCGCGTTCCTGGACATGGCTTACCAAGGCTTTGGCCACGGCATTGCCGAAGACGGCGCGGTGATCGCCAAGTTTGTGGCTGCGGGCTTGAGCTTTTTGGTCTCCACCTCGTTCTCCAAGAGCTTTAGCCTGTACGGCGAGCGCGTGGGCGCCCTGTCGGTGCTCTGCGAAAGCAAAGAAGAAGCGGGCCGCGTGCTCAGCCAGCTCAAGATCGCCATTCGCACCAACTATTCCAACCCGCCCATCCACGGCGGCGCGATTGTGGCCGCCGTGCTGGGCAACCCTGAGTTGCGCGCGCTGTGGGAAAAAGAGCTGGGTGAAATGCGCGTGCGTATCAAAGCCATGCGCCAAAGCTTGGTGGACGGGCTCAAAGCCGCAGGCGTGAAGCAGGACATGGGCTTTATCACCACCCAAATCGGCATGTTCAGCTACTCCGGCCTGAACAAGGATCAGATGGTGCGTTTGCGCAACGAATTTGGCGTTTACGGCACGGATACCGGCCGCATGTGCGTGGCCGCCCTCAACAGCAAAAACATCGCCTACGTCTGCGCGGCAATAGCCAAAGTCATGTAACCCAGGGCTCAGGGGCGTTGGACACCAGCAAGTTAAAGCTGTTATATTGCACTGCAACATTTCTTAACCAGGACACCGCATGCTCTACCAGCTTTACGAGACCCAACGCGCCCTTATGGAGCCGTTCTCCGATTTGGCCAGTTTTGCCGCCAAATCATTGTCCAACCCCTTGTCTCTGGTGGGCCAAAGCCCGTTTTCCCAGCGCCTGTCGGCCAGCTATGACTTGATGCACCGCCTGGGCAAGGACTACGAAAAGCCCGAATTTGGTCTGCGCACCATCGATGTCGATGGCGTTGAAGTGGCCGTGCACGAGCGTATTGAGCTGAAAAAACCCTTTTGCGACCTGATCCGCTTCAAGCGCCTGACCGACGACGCGGCCACGCTGGACAAAATCAAGGACCAGCCCGTGGTGCTGATCGTGGCGCCTTTGTCGGGCCACTACGCCACCCTGCTGCGTGACACCGTCAAAACCATGCTCCAGGACCATAAGGTCTACATCACCGACTGGAAAAACGCCCGTCTGGTGCCCATGAGCGAAGGTGAATTCCACCTCGACGATTACGTCAACTACGTGCAGGAATTCATCCGCCACGTCCAGTCCAAATACGGCAACTGCCACGTGATGAGCGTCTGCCAGCCCACGGTGCCCGTGCTGGCCGCCGTGTCGCTGATGGCCGGTCGCGGTGAAAAAACACCGCTGACCATGACCATGATGGGCGGCCCCATTGACGCGCGCAAGTCACCCACGGCGGTCAACAACCTGGCAATGAACAAGAGCTACGAGTGGTTTGAGAACAATGTGATCTACCGCGTGCCCAGCAGCTTTCCTGGTGCCGGACGTCGCGTGTACCCCGGCTTCTTGCAGCACACCGGCTTTGTGGCCATGAACCCGGACCACCACGCCAAGAGCCATTACGACTACTTCAAAGACCTGATCAAGGGCGACGACGTCAGCACCGAAGCGCACCGCAAGTTTTACGACGAGTACAACGCCGTGCTCGACATGGACGCCGACTACTACCTCGACACCATCAAGGTCGTTTTCCAGGACTTCAGCCTGGTCAGCGGCACTTGGGACGTCAAGTCCCCCAGCGGCAAGATTGAGCGCGTGCGCCCCTCGGCCATCACCACCACCGCACTGATGTCGGTTGAAGGTGAGTTGGACGACATCTCTGGCTCTGGCCAAACCCGCGCGGTGCACGACATTTGTACCGGCGTGGTTAGCACCCAGCAACGCCATTTCGAAGCCCAGGGCGCCGGACACTACGGCATCTTCTCGGGCCGCCGCTGGCGCGATCTGGTGTACCCCGAAGTCCGGGCCTTCATCAAAGGCCACCAGCCTTCCAAGCTCAAGGCTGCGCCTGCCGTCGGTGCTGCGACCAAAGCGGCTGCTGCACCCAAGGCCCGCGCTGTCAAGCGCACAGACACCGCTCCCACCTTGTTCAGCGCCCCGGCGCCCAAGTTGGTCGCAGTGCCCGCGCCTGCAGCCAAAGCAAAAGTACCTGCAAAAGCCGTGAAAAAGGCCACACCGGTGGTGAAGCCTGTCGTCTCGGTAGCGGCGGTTGCCGAGCGCAAGCTTGAAGTCGTCGCCGTGCCCGCCGCGAAGGCAGAAGCTGCTGCCGTGGCTGCTTTGCCCGCCGTTGTGATTGATGTGCAAGCCGCACCCGTGACGGTGCCAGCAGAAAAAGCGCCCGCGCAAGCCACGCTGGCTCTGGAACCCGCCAAGACCGTAGCAAGCAAGCTGCCTGCGGCCAAAGCCACTGCAACAGCGCCTGCTGCCAAGGCTGCCTCGGTGAATGCGGCGCCCGTCAAGGCCAAAGCAGCGCCCACAGTGGCTGCCAAAAAGGCCCCTCAGGCCAAGTAATGCCCAAGCAGTCCGGCGAAGGCGTATTGGCCAGCCGGCTGCTTGACGCGCTCCCCCAAACCCAGTGCACGCGTTGTGGCTACCCGGACTGCGCGGCCTACGCGCAGGCCATGGCGCAGGGCCAGGCCGACATTAACCAATGTCCGCCCGGCGGCGGCCAAGGCGTGGAGCGGCTGGCGGCATTGATGCAGGTGGCGCCCAAGCCTCTGAACCCGGAATTTGGCCTGGAAGGCCCGCGCACTGTCGCCTTTATTGACGAGGCCTG
>CANGHQ010000340.1 GCA_947453585.1 Burkholderiales bacterium
TACCTGCGTACCTTCAATCCTAAGAACGCACGTATTGATTCACCCGTGTCTGCCGCCCAAGGTTATGACTCCATCTACTTGTTGGCTGCCGCCATCAAGCAAGCCAACTCGACCGATGGCCCCAAGATCAAAGCTGCTTTGGAAGATCTGAAGACCCCCGTGGACGGCGTGGTGACCACCTACAACAAGCCTTTCACTGCCAAGGACCACGACGCAATTACCGCCAACATCCCCGTGTTTGGTGAAGTCAAGGGCGAGAAAGTGGTTTACGCCTACGAAGAAGACCAGAAGAAAGCTTCTGAAATTCGCGTGAAAGACGTCAATGCCAAGGGCGCTTTGGCCGTCAAAAAATAATTGGGCCTTGCGCCCGAGATAGCGCACTGAAACTCGCCAGCCTTTTTGGGGCTGGCGAGTTTCTTTCATAGGCGACCTGCGTCGCTACGGACCCCGGTGCAAGGGGTGCTTGGTTTGATTATTGGATGTAAAAGAACATATGGATATCCTGCTTCAACTGGTTTACAGCGGCGTTGCGCTGGGCATGATTTACGCGGTCATCGCGTTTGGCTACCAGCTCACGTTCCAGACCTCGGACACGCTGAACTTCGGCCAGGGCGACGCGCTCATGCTGGGCGCCATGGTTGGCCTGACCCTGGTCAACAAGGGCGTCAATTACTGGGTGATGCTGCCCCTGGTGATTGTGTTTGGCATGGTGCAGGGCTCGGTGGTGGAGCGCATTGGCGTGCAACCGGCCATCAAGATCAAAAGCGAGTTTGGCTGGATCATGTCCACCATTGCGCTGGGCATCATTTTCAAGAACGTGGCCGAGAACATCTGGGGTCGCGACGACCTGAAGTTTCCCTCGCCCCTGCCTGAGGCGCCCATGAAGGTCTTGGGTGCCAATGTGCTGCCGATGGAAATCTTGGTGGTGTTCGGCGCGGTGGCGATGATGCTCGCAGTTGAGTTTTTCAACCGCAAGACAATTTACGGCAAGGCCGTGGTGGCCACCTTCAATGACCGCGATGCGGCCAAGCTGATGGGCATCAACACGGGCTTGGTGATTACCTTCTCGTACGCACTGTCGTCGGCGACTGCTGCATTTGCTGGCGCGCTGATTGCGCCGCTTACGCTGACCGGCGCGACCATGGGTGCGGTGCTGGGCCTCAAGGCTTTTGCCGTGGCCATCATTGGCGGCCTGACCAGTGGTCTGGGCATTATTGTGGGCGGCATTATTTTGGGTGTGGCTGAAACCACCACCGGCTTCTATTTGTCCACCGGCTACAAAGACGTGCCCGGTTTGGTGCTCTTGTTGCTGGTGCTGGCATTCAAGCCCGCCGGTCTGTTTGGCAAAACTGCCATCAAGAAAGTTTGAAGATGAACAGTAAGTCCTTTACCGTGGCCCTTGTCGCCCTGGCCCTGTTGGGCGCGGCGCCGCTTTACCTCGACAACCCTTATTACATCCACATGATCGGCACGATCATGATTTACGCCATTCTGCTGTTCGGGCTGGACATCGTGGTCGGTTACACCGGCCAGGTGTCACTCGGTCATGCAGGCCTGTTTGGCGTGGGCTCGTATACCGCTGGCGTGATGTTCTTCAAGCTCGGCGCGCCCCTGTGGCTCATCATTCCAGCCAGCATTGGCGTGACCGCTGGATTTGGCGCGCTGCTGGCGCTGCCTGCGCTGCGCGTGACCGGCCCCTACCTGGCGATGGTCACATTGGCCTTTGGCACCATCATCCAGATTTTGATCAATGAGATGGACTTCCTGACCGAAGGCCCGCTGGGTATCAAAGTGCCCAAGCCCGACCTGTTTGGCGCCAAGCTCACCGAGCATGGTTTCTACTGGCTGGTGTTTGGTCTGATGGTGCTGTCCCTGATTGTGGTGGACCGCATTTTGAAGTCGCAACTGGGCCGTGCCTTTGAAGCGCTGCGCGGCAGCCCAGTGGCGTCTGACTGCATGGGCGTGTCCGTGTACCGCTACAAGGTGTATGCCTTTGTAATCAGCGCCGGTTTTGCCGGTCTGGCGGGTTGCCTGTATTCGTATTCCGAGCAATACATTTCGCCCAACACCTACAACTTCGAGTTGACGGTCTTGTTCTTGCTGGCGGTGATCATGGGCGGTCGCAAAACCCGCACTGGCGCGCTGCTGGGTGCGGCCATCATCGTGATTTTGCCCAAGCTGCTTGATGACCTGGAAATGTTCCGCCAAGTGTCGTCCACCCTGGCGGTGCTGATGCTCATCGGCGCCGTGATTGGCGTGGTCAAGAAAACCACGACCCCGCGCGCCATGGCTATTCCGGTGCTGGGCACGATTGCGCTGGCAGCGTTTTCGTTCTGGCTGCAGTCGATCACCGACTGGCGCCTGTCCATCTTTGGCCTGATGATTTTGTTTGTGGTGTATTACCTGCAAGACGGCATCGTCGGATTTTTCCGCAAGCTGTTTTTCCGCCGCGCCGCGCTCGGTGGCGACTACCAGGGCATGGACTTGGGCAAGGACGCTATTACCGTGGCGTCCAACGCTGCGCACAGCGCAGCCGGCAGCGACCTGCTGGTGGCCAAGGGCGTGCTGATGCAGTTTGGTGGCCTCAAGGCGCTCAACAACGTTGATTTGCGCATCCAGCGCGGCACCATCCATGGCCTGATTGGCCCCAACGGCTCTGGCAAGAGCACGATGATGAACGTGCTGACCGGTATTTATGTGCCTACGGCCGGCGACATCGAGTTTGCCGGGCAAACCGTAGTCGGGCGTACCTCGTCGGACATCGCTTTGTCAGGCATTGCGCGCACCTTCCAGAACGTGCAGCTCTTTGGCGAGATGACGGCGCTGCAAAACGTGCAGGTGGGTTTGCACCACACCTTTGAGAGCAATTTGATCGACGTGGCTTTGCACACGCCGCGCTACAAGCGCGAAAACCAAGCCGGCATCGAACGCGGCTTGGGGTTGCTGCACTTTGTGGGCCTGGGCGACCTGGCGGGTGAGGAAGCGCGCAATCTGCCTTATGGCAAACAGCGTCTGCTGGAAATTGCCCGCGCCCTGGCGCTCGATCCGCAGTTGCTGCTGCTCGACGAGCCCGCCGCCGGCCTGACCGCGCCCGACATCAAGGAGCTGATCACCATCATCCGCAAGATCCGCGACCACGGCATCACCGTGATCCTGATCGAGCACCACATGGATGTGGTGA
>CANGHQ010000341.1 GCA_947453585.1 Burkholderiales bacterium
GACTTTGCATCAACCCGAGCATAGAAAATCCCCTGAAAAAAACCGCCGTCGAGATAGACGCTTGAACCCCAAGAAACGCGGATATTACCCCTAGCGCCCAGTGGTTTTTCATGGTGCATTGCAGCATTTCCCGCGTTCTGCAAGGCCAAGGCGCGATACCGGAAAATACACCCCATGCCCCACCCACTTTCGCCCGTCGTTTCTTTGCCCGAAGCACCCGCCCCTTCAACGGCCACGCCAGGCCCGTGGACCCAGCGTTACGCAGCCTTGGGCGAAGATTTTGTGGCGCCGCTCACACCCTCACCTTTGCCCGCGCCCTACTGGGTTGGGCGCAATGACGCACTGGCGACTCAGCTCGGCCTTTCCAGCGATTGGGCCGTGTCTGACGCGCTGCTGCAAGTCTTTACGGGCAACCAGGTGCCTGTTGGCGCTGCGCAAACGGCCAGCGTTTACAGCGGCCACCAGTTTGGTGTGTGGGCCGGGCAACTGGGCGATGGCCGGGCTTGCGCGCTGGGCCAGCTGGCGGATCAGGAAGTGCAACTCAAGGGCGCCGGGCCCACGCCCTATTCCCGCCGGGGCGACGGCCGCGCGGTGCTGCGCAGTTCTATCCGCGAATTTTTGTGCAGCGAGGCCATGCACGCGCTGGGCATTCCAACCACCCGCGCCCTGTGCGTGACCGGCTCGAACGCGCCGGTGTGGCGCGAAACCCAAGAAACCGCCGCCGTGGTGACCCGCGTGGCGCCCAGCTTTGTGCGCTTTGGCCACTTTGAGCATTTTTCGCACACGCAGCAGCACGCGCAGCTGCGCACATTAGCCGACTACGTGATCGACCACTTTTACCCCGAATGCCGCAGCGCTGCGGGCGACGATGGCCCCTATGTAGCGCTGCTGCAAGCCGTGACCGGCCGCACCGCCGAGATGGTGGCGCACTGGCAATCGGTCGGCTTTTGCCACGGCGTGATGAACACCGACAACATGAGCATCCTGGGCCTGACCCTGGACTACGGCCCCTTCCAGTTTTTGGACGGCTACGACCCGGCGCACATCTGCAACCACTCGGACAACCAAGGCCGCTACGCTTTTCACAAACAACCCAACGTCGCCTACTGGAACCTGTTTTGCCTGGGCCAGGCGCTCATACCCCTCATTGGCGAACAAGAGCACGCCATCGCTGCGCTGGAAACCTATAAAACCCGCTACCCGCAAGCCTTGGCTACGCGCATGGCCGCCAAACTCGGCTTTGCGCAGGCCCATGAAAACCAGCGGCCCCTGATCGAGACCGTGCTCAAGCTGCTGGCACAAGAGCGGGTGGACTTCACCATTTTCTGGCGCCGCCTGAGCCATTGGGCCGCAAGCATGGACGCAGGCAACGCGTCAGTGCGCGACCTGTTTGTGGACCGCGCCGCCGCTGACGCCTGGCTGGCCGACTTCCGGGCGCTGCACGCCCAAGATGCTTCGTTTTACAGCGCCGCCGTATCAGCGCGCATGCTGCGCACCAACCCAAAGTTTGTGCTGCGCAACCATTTGGGCGAACTCGCCATCCGCGCGGCCAAAACCGGCGATTTTTCGGTCTTACACCAATTGCAAACCGTGCTGGTCGATCCATTTGCCGAGCACCCCACGCACGAAGAATGGGCTGGTTTTGCGCCCGACTGGGCTGCAGGCATTGAAATCAGCTGCAGCTCTTGAGCCCCTATTTATTAAAGAAAGCCACACCATGATCACCAAAACCGACGCGCAATGGCGCGAATTGCTGCAAGCCAAAGGCGCCGAGCCCCAAGCCTTTGACGTGACCCGCCACGAATCCACCGAGCGCGCCTTTACCGGGCGCTGGGAATCCAACAAGCAAAGCGGCACCTACCAATGCATTTGCTGCGACCAGCCCTTGTTTTCATCGGACACCAAGTACGACTCGGGCACCGGTTGGCCCAGCTACTTTGCGCCCATTGCCCCAGCCGCCGTGGGCACCAAGGTGGACGGCATGCTGTGGATGAAGCGCACCGAAGTGCATTGCTCTGGCTGCAACGCGCACCTGGGCCATGTGTTTGAGGACGGCCCGGCGCCCACGGGCCTGCGTTACTGCATGAATTCGGCTGCGTTGGATTTCAATCTGAAGTGATAAGAAGCCCAACGCCGCTACTGCAGGAGCACCCTTGTTCCCGCTTGGGCACGAATCCAACCCCAAATCCCAATTCATAATCCATTCATGAAAATATTGTTTGACTTCTTACCGATTGCCTTGTTCTTTGGAATGTTCAAGTATGCCGAGGGGCGCCGCGAATGGGCTGCGGGGTTAGCTACGGATTGGCTAGGCTTTATGGTGGCTGGTAGCGTAGTCGGGCCGACCGAAGCACCAGTGCTGCTTGCGACTGCGGTGGTCATTCTGTCCACAATGGGACAAATCCTTTGGTTCAAGGCATCAGGGCGCAAAGTGGACACAATGCTCTGGGTAAGTCTGGGGCTAGTGACTCTGCTAGGCGGTGCAACCATCTACTTTCACAATGAGAACTTCATCAAGTGGAAACCCACTCTGCTTTATTGGGTGATGGGCGGCGCCCTTCTATTGGGACAACTCGTGTTCAAGAAAAACGGGGTTAAGTCCATGATGGGGACTCAAATGAGTTTGCCCGATCCTGTCTGGCGATGGGTAAACGTGAGTTGGATCGCCTTTTTTACGATCATGGGATTTGTCAATCTTTGGGTGGCCTTCAGCTTTTCGTTCAGCACCTGGGTCAACTTCAAGCTCTTTGGTGGCTTGGGCCTTATGTTTGTTTTTGTGGTTATTCAAGCACTGTATCTCAACAAGTACGTCATCGACAAAGATCCCACCGCATGAGCCCGCCACCAGTTCTGGCAACCACCGTTGCCCTCGAAGCCCGCCTGCAGGAGCGCCTGACGCCCACCGCGCTGGAAGTGATTGACGAAAGCTACCAGCACGCAGGCCACGTGGGCGCCAATGCCAGCGGTGTCGGCACGCACTTTCGGGTGCGCATCACTTCACCCTTCTTTACCGGAAAATCGCGGGTGGCCCGCCACCGCCTTGTGTATGATGCCGTGCAAGATTTCATTGATCAGGGCTTGCACGCCCTGGCCATTGAGACCGACATTCCAACTCCTTCCCCACCGCCCTGAGCAGCACTGTTCACTGGGCGAACCCCGCCATCCCATTCAAACCA
>CANGHQ010000342.1 GCA_947453585.1 Burkholderiales bacterium
ATCTCAGCTGCCAACGCCTACAGCTCGTCCATGTTCTACGTCATCACCTATGTGATGACCACGCTGGCGGCCTTTGGCGTCATCATGCTGCTGGCGCGCGAGGGCTTTGAGAGCGAAGAAATCTCTGACTTCGCTGGCCTGAACCAGCGCAGCCCGCTGTACGCCGGCGTCATGGCGGCTTGCATGTTCTCCATGGCCGGCATTCCGCCCATGGTCGGCTTTTACGCCAAGCTGTCCGTTTTGCAGGCCCTGATTGCATCGGGCGAGCCGCTGTACCTGGGCGTCGCGATTTTTGCCGTGATGATGTCGCTCATTGGCGCCTTCTATTACCTGCGTGTGGTCAAGGTCATGTACTTTGACGAGCCCATCACTGCCGGACCGGTGGTCGCCAGCAATGGCGTTCGCATGGTGCTGGCGATCAATGGCGCATTGGTGCTGGTGCTGGGCATCTTTCCGGCCGGCCTGATGTCCTTGTCCGCGCAGTCCATTCTGCAGATGCTGGGCACTTGACCCGCACTCCGGGCGCTGCCGCAAACCCATCCATGGGCTCCGCCAAGCCCCCAGAGGCACCGCGCGACGCCGCGCTGCCCGACGCCCATTTGCGGGAAACCCGCCACAGCACCCAAGAACTGTTCAAAGGTAAATTCCTGCACGCCTTTCGCGACCAGGTGGTCTTGCCAGATGGCCAAATGGCCAGCCGCGAATATGTGGTGCACCCCGGCGCCGTCATGGTCATTCCTATGGACATCGGCGACGACGGGCAGGTCCGGCTGGTGCTGGAGCGCCAGTTTCGCTACCCCGTGGGCCAGGTGATGGTGGAATTTCCCGCCGGCAAGCTCGACGCGGGTGAAACCGTGCTGGCCTGCGCCCAGCGCGAGCTGCACGAGGAAACCGGCTACCGCGCCGCCGAATGGGCCCGCGCCGGTGTGATGCACCCGGTCATTTCCTACTCCACCGAATTCATTGAAGTCTGGTTTGCGCGCGGCCTGATTGCCGGCGAACGTGCGCTGGATGCGGGCGAATTTTTGGACGTCTTTACCTCCAGCCCGCAAGAGCTGTTGCAGTGGTGCTGTGACGGCACCGTGACCGACGCCAAAACCCTGGCCGGCGCCTTGTGGCTGCAAAACGTGCTCTCTGGCGCGTGGACGCTGGACTGGCAGACACCAGCATGAAAGTTCTTGATCTGCAATGCGCCCAAGGCCACGGCTTTGAAGGCTGGTTTGCCTCGGAAGAAGATTTTTTGGAGCAAAAGGCGCGTTCGTTGGTGTGTTGCCCGCTGTGCGGCGACGCCGAGGTGCTGAAGAAACTCAGCGCACCGCGCCTGAACCTTTCGTCTAACCGCAGTACGCAAAGCCAGGAAGAGTCCCCAAGCACGGCGGTGGCGCTGGCCAAGCCCCAATCCGCCGAACAGATGGCCGCCTGGCTGGAGTTGTCGCGCAAGCTGGTGGCCAACACCACCGACGTGGGCGACCGCTTTGCCGAAGAAGCCCGCAAAATCCACTATGGCGAGGTGCCCGAACACGCTATTCGCGGCCAGGCCACGGTCAAGGAAACCCGCGAACTGATCGACGAAGGCATCGCCGTGCTGCCGCTGCTTTTGCCCGAAGGCGCCAAAGGCAGTTTGCAGTAATTCCCTTCAGGGGTACAAGCCGCGCAGCTCGCGGGAGTGCAAGATGCGCGTGCAGCCCACAATAAAGGTGGCGGTGCGCAGCGTGACTTGGTGGTCGGTGGCGACTTGCCAGATGGCGGCAAAGGCTTCTTTCATGATGCGCGTCAGGCGCGCGTTGATGTCGTCCTCGCTCCAGAAAAAGCTCGAAAAATCTTGCACCCATTCAAAGTAGCTCACGGTCACCCCGCCTGCGTTGGCAATCACGTCGGGCAGCACCAGCACATTGCGCGCCTGCAAAATATCGTCGGCCTCGGGTGTGGTGGGGCCGTTGGCGCCTTCAATCACCATGCGCGCCTGAATGCGGTGGGCATTGGCCGCCGTGATTTGCTGCTCTAGTGCCGCCGGAATCAGGATGTCGCAGCGCACGTCCCAAAAGGCGTCGTCGGGCAGGGCTTGGGCTTCGGCAAAACCGGCCACGCTGCCGGTGTGCGCTACGTGGGCCAGCAAGGCGGGCACGTCCAGGCCAGTCTCTTTCATTATGGTGCCGCCGTGGTCTTGCACCGCCACCACCTTGGCCCCGGCCTGGGCGAACATTTTGGCAGCGATGCCGCCCACGTTGCCAAAGCCCTGCACCGCTACCCGCGCGCTTGCAATATCTAGCCCAATGTGGCGCGCCGCCTCGGCGCCCACGGTAAACACGCCGCGCCCGGTGGCCTCGCGCCGGCCCAGCGAGCCGCCCAGGTCAATCGGCTTGCCGGTCACCACGCCGGTGGACGTGGCGCCCTCGTTCATGGAATAGGTGTCCATCATCCAGGCCATGGTTTGCTCGTTGGTGTTCACGTCGGGCGCCGGAATGTCTTTGTTGGGCCCGATGATGATGCCGATTTCGCTGGTGTAGCGGCGCGTCATGCGTTCAAGTTCGCCCAGCGACAGAGTCTTTGGGTCTACCCGTATGCCGCCCTTGGCACCGCCAAAAGGCACGTTGACCGCCGCATTTTTGACCGACATCCAGGCCGAGAGCGCCATCACTTCAGACAGGGTCACGTCTTGGTGAAAGCGCACGCCGCCTTTGCCAGGCCCGCGCGAGGTGTTGTGCTGCACGCGGTAGCCCTCAAAGTGGGCCACGGTGCCGTTGTCGAGCTGGATGGGCACGTCCACGATCAGCGCGCGCTTGGGCCGCTTGAGCGTCTCGGCCCAGCGCGCCAAGGAGCCGAGGTAGGGAATAACGCGGTCTACCTGTTGCAGGTAAACGCCCCAGGGCCCCAGGTGGTCGGCCTGCAAATAGCTGGGCAGCACGTGGGCGGTGGGTGAGTTCGGGGAGCTGGGGGCAAAGGTGTGCGGCATGGTGTTTGGGCGCGTTGTGGCAATGCCCGCAATGTAGGCCCGCGCACCGCCCTTGTCCAAGGCCAAGTTAGCGGGGCAACTATGCGCCAAACGTATAACCCCAAGGCGCCCGCCCCAGTCCAGAGCAGGGCGCCTACGGCAGACCGGGCGCTGTTCTAGGCCACAAACACCCGCGCCTTGCGCGGTGTCAGCAGCAGGGTTTCGCCTTCTTGCAAGCCCAT
>CANGHQ010000343.1 GCA_947453585.1 Burkholderiales bacterium
CCGGGCACAAAGCTGTTGGGCAGGCCGCTGGCTTCCATGGCGATGGCGGTGTCGCGGGTCAGGGACGTCTCGCTCACCTCGCCCAGCACGGCCAGATCAAGCAAATGGTCTTGGCCGAGTTTTGCGGCCCAGGCCGGAAAGCGGGCGCGCAGTTCGCGCAGCACGTTCAGGCGGGCATCAAGCTCGATGTGGTGGCGCTGGCCGTAGTCAAAGGCCACGGTTTCTACGCGCTCGTATTTTGAGAGCGCATAGGCCAGGCAGGTGGTGGAGTCTTGGCCTCCGGAAAACAAAACAAGGGCGGTGGTGTGCATAGGCGGCGATCTTAGAACAGGGATGGCGCGCTTCAGATTAGGCGTCAGGGCAGGCGCTTGGACAGGCTGTCGAGTTGCGCCGATAGTTCGCGCACCGCCTGGGTCAGCGCCAGCAGCTCCTGTTCTTTGAGGATGTCGATTTTTTCGTGCAGCAGTTCGATTTCCAGCTCGGCCTTGACGTTGATTTCGTAGTCGCTTTGGGCGTGGCGGCGGTCGAGCTCGGATTGGCGGTTTTGGCTCATCATGATGGCCGGGGCCGTATACGCCGCCTGAAACGACAGCAGGAGGTTTAGCAGGATGAAGGGGTACGGGTCCCACGAATTAGCGCCTACCAGCACGTTGCCGGTAATCCACAGCACGATGGCTGTGCTTTGCAGCACGATAAAGCGCCAGGAACCAATGGTGGCGGCCACGCCGTCGGCCAGGCGTTGACCCCGGTTCAGGGTTGGCGCCTCCAGGTGCTCGGCGATCAGCGTGGGCAGCGGCAACGTAGCGTCCGCGCGGCGCCGGTGCGCTCGGCGGTGGGCGCGCAGCAATGCGAGTTGGGCGCGGTCTTGCTGGACGGCGCCATCGGCGGGCGGCAAGCTTGTGGCGGCTCGGGGCTCAGCGGGTGTGGAGCGAGGAACGGGAGTCATGACTTCTCCAAAAAAAGCATGCCTGCATTGTGACCACCGAAGGCTTCGTTTTGGTAAAGCACGGGCCGCCCGGGCGCAGTAATGACCTGAGACGGGCCAAAGCGGTGGCAAGGCTGCGCATAATTGGGCGCAATTAGCCTTAAACATCGCCACCCACCATGCAATCCAAACCCAAATTCGCCCTGTCCATGCTTGATCTGGTGGCCGTGCGCGAAGGCGCCAGCGTGGGGCAGGCGCTGGCAACCGCGCTAGCCACCGCGCAGCACGCCGACCGGCTTGGCTTTGCCCGCTACTGGGTGGCCGAACACCACAATATGCAAGGCATTGCCAGCTCTGCCACTGCGGTGCTGGTGGGTTATCTGGCCGGTGGCACGCAGCGCATACGGGTGGGCTCGGGCGGCATCATGCTGCCCAACCACGCGCCGCTGGTGGTAGCTGAGGCCTTTGGCACGCTGGCCGCGCTCTACCCCGATCGCATTGACCTGGGCCTGGGCCGCGCGCCGGGCACCGACCCGGCCACCATGCGCGCCCTGCGCCGTGACCGGCCCGAAACCGAAGCTGATTTTCCGCGTGACGTGGCGGAGTTGCAGCGCCTGCTGGCGCCCGCGCAACCGGGCCAGCGCATTGTGGCCATGCCGGGCGCGGGAACGCAGGTGCCCATCTGGTTGCTGGGGTCAAGCCTGTTTTCTGCACAACTGGCGGCGCAGCGCGGCCTGCCCTATGCGTTTGCATCGCACTTTGCGCCGCGCCTGCTGCACCAGGCGGTGGACTTGTACCGCCAGCTGTTTCAGCCGTCCGAACATTTGGCCAAACCCTATGTCGCCATCGGCGTGCCGCTGGTGGCCGCGCCCACCGACGAAGAAGCCGAATATTTGGCCAGCAGCGTCTACCAGCGGGTGCTGGGCATATTGCGCGGCGACAGGCGCCAGCTGCAGGCGCCTGTTGCGCACTTTATGGCGCAATGCAGCCCGCAAGAGCGCGCCGCCATTGGCGACTTTTTGGGCGCTGCTGTGGTGGGCGGGCCCGAGACAGTGGGTGCGGGCCTGAACCAACTGGCGCAGGCTACCGGGGCCGATGAGTTGATCGTGGTGTGCGATGTGTTTGACACCGCGCTGCGCCTGCGCTCGCTCGACATTGCGGCCCAATCCGTGAGATTGACTGCGGCACCTGCCTTGGTGCTAGCGGCCTGAGGTCTGCGCGAGTGCGCGAGTTGCTCCGGCGTCCGCGCAGGCCTGCAAATCATCGCGCAGGCGCGCCAGCACGCCGGTCCAGTCGTCCAGCGCAATTTGCCGATAGAGCGTGACGCTTGGGTACCAGGGGCTGGTGTCGCGGCCCAGCAGCCAGCGCCAGTCGGGCACAAAGGGCAGTAGCACCCAGGTGGGTTTGCCCAGGGCGCCCGCCAGGTGCACCACGCTGGTGTCCACGCTCACGACCCAGTCCATGCATCCCACCAGGGCAGCAGTGTCGTCCAAGTCGTGCAATTCATCGGCAAAATTTTGAATTGGGGTGTTAGCGTCCATCGCCAAGCGATCCGCCGGGCGTAGCTCTTTTTGCAGGCAGACATAGTCTAGGCCTTCGGGCAAATAGGGCAACAGTTGCTGCAGGGGAATGCTGCGCTGCGCGTCATGCCGATGGCCGACGCTGCCGCTCCAGACCAGGCCCACCCGAGGCCGCTGAGCCACGCCCAGGCGCGATTGCCAGGCCCGCACCTTGGCCGGATTGCTGTGCAGATAAGGCACGCTGGCGGGAATGTTGCTCAAGTCCGTTTCAAACGCCAAAGGCAGGCTCAGCAGCGGGCATTGGAAATCGATGGATTCGCCGACATGCAACGGATCCAACCCCTCGGCCATTAGGTGCGATATGCCTTTCAGGCTTTGCAGCAAAGCCAATAATGGCGGCTGCACCTCAAGCACCACCCGCGCACCGCGCGCTGCCACCGACTGGGCATAACGGCAAAACTGCAGCGTGTCGCCCAAACCCTGCTCGTTGTGCAGAAGCACAGTTTTTCCCTGCAAAGCGTCTTGTCCTTGCCACAGCGAGTAGGCGCCATGTTTGGCCTGCATCTGGAGCGCGGGGTTTTTCCAGCGCCACTCGTATTGCGACCAGCCGGCAGCAAAGTCACCACACAGCAGCATAGGGATGGACTTGTTAAAACGCGCCTCGTGATAGGCCACATCTGCCGCAATGGCCTGGTCGTAGCACTCCAGGGCGGCAGCGGTGTTGCCC
>CANGHQ010000344.1 GCA_947453585.1 Burkholderiales bacterium
ATGGTGTGCGCCATGACCCAGCCCGAACCGGGCGTGGCCTTGAAGCCGCCGGTGCCCCAACCGCAGTTGAAGTACAGGCCCTTGATGTGCGTCTTGGAAATAATGGGGCAGGCGTCCGGCGCCACGTCCACAATGCCGCCCCACTGGCGGTTCATGCGCACCCGGCGGAAGATCGGGAACAACTCGCAAATGGCTTGCAGCGTGTGCTCGATCACCGGGAACGAACCGCGCTGGCCATAGCCCACATAACTGTCAATGCCCGCGCCAATCACCAAGTCGCCCTTGTCGGACTGGCTGGCGTAGGCGTGGATGGCGTTGGACATCACCACGGTGTGCAAAATCGGCTTCATCGGCTCGGACACCAGCGCCTGCAGCGGGTGGCTCTCGAGCGGCAGGCGAATGCCAGCCATGTCGGCAATCACGCTGCTGTGGCCGGCTGCGACCACGCCAATCTTCTTGCTCTTGATCACGCCGCGCGTGGTCTCAATACCCACCACCTGGTCGCCGTCGCGCTGCACGCCAATGACTTCGCAGTTCTGCAAGATATCGACGCCCAGGCGGTCTGCGGCGCGGGCAAAGCCCCAGGCAATCGCATCATGGCGCGCCACGCCACCGCGCGGCTGGAAGGACGCGCCCATCACGGGGTAGCGCAGCGAGCCGGAGGTGTTCATGATCGGCACCATGGCCTTGATCTCTTCGGGACTGAGCACCACGCCGTCAACGCCGTTCAATCGGTTGGCGTTGACGCGGCGATTGATGTCGCGCATGTCTTGCAGCGAGTGGCCCACGTTCATCACGCCGCGCTGGCTAAACATGGTGTTGTAGTTCAGCTCTTGCGACAGGCCTTCCCACAACTGCAGCGCTTTTTCGTACAGATGCGTGGCGTCGTCCCACAGGTAATTGGAGCGCACGATGGTCGTGTTGCGCGCAGTATTGCCCCCGCCCAACCAGCCGCGCTCCACGACCGCAATATTGCGCATGCCGTGTTCTTTGGCCAGATAGTAAGCAGTTGCCAAGCCATGGCCGCCGCCGCCCACGATGATGGCGTCGTAACTGGCCTTGGGCGCAGGACTGCGCCACTGTTTTTGCCAGTTCTCGTGGTACGACATGGCATTGCGCGCGAGCGCGAAGATAGAAAAGTGGCTCACAGGGATTCTTTCGTCATTGCATCATGGAGATGAGGGGAGGATTTTGCTCGTAAATAGATGTTCATTTTTTTAGGATCCGTCGATCCACGGACGCGAACAGAAAAAAGGTGGGTAACTACAGGCACCAAACAATCAAGCCATTGACTACGACCGCCCCGCAACCCAATGCGGGCACGCAAACCCGCACCGCAACGGATCTCAGGTAAACGCGTATTCGGCGCAAAAACACCAAATCGGCTGTTAAAGCTCCCCTTCGCCCCCGCCGGGGGCGAAGGGGCGGGGGGGAAGGGGGGGCAGACAAGCGCCAAACAAGCAAATGAATTCACTATTCAACACTCAATCACATTAACCGCCAACCCACCCCGAGAAGTCTCTTTGTACTTCGTCATCATGTCCCGCCCGGTGTCGCGCATCGTCTTGATCACCTGATCCAAAGACACAAAGTGCGTCCCGTCGCCCCGCAGCGCCATGCGCGCAGCATTAAGCGCCTTCACCGAGCCCATCGCATTGCGCTCAATACAAGGAATCTGCACCCGCCCGCCCACCGGGTCGCAGGTCAGGCCCAGGTTGTGTTCCATGCCGATCTCGGCGGCGTTTTCCACCTGCATGGGCGTGCCGCCAGTCACAGCCGCCAAACCGGCCGCCGCCATAGAGCAGGCCACGCCCACTTCGCCCTGGCAGCCCACTTCGGCGCCGCTGATTGAGGCGTTTTCTTTGTACAAGAGGCCAATGGCACCGGCGGTGAGCAAAAAGTCGCGGATGCCTTCTTGGTTGGCGCCCGAGCAAAAACGGTCGTAGTAATGCATCACCGAAGGCACGATGCCCGCCGCGCCATTGGTGGGCGCGGTGACCACGCGGCCGCCGGCGGCGTTTTCTTCGTTCACCGCCATTGCATAGACATTCACAAAATCGAGGATCGTGAGCTGGTCTTTGAGCGCCTGCTCGGGGCGGCTGCTCAAACTGCGGTGCAGCTCGGCCGCGCGCCGCTTGACCAGCAGGTTGCCGGGCAAATGCCCTTCGGTGCGGATGCCGCGCTCCACGCAGGCCTTCATCGCGTCCCAGATGCGGTCTAGGCCGGCATTGAGTTCGGCGTCGGTGCGCCAGGCCAGCTCATTGGCGCGCATGACCTGGGCAATCGACAGGCCGCTGCCCGCGCAAATCGCCAAGAGCGCGTCGCCACTGGAAAACGGAAAACGCAGCTTGGTCGGGTCGGCCACGATGCGCGGCACTTCACCCGTGCTGGCGTTTTGGGCGTCTGCCACTTCTTGCGACACCACAAAGCCGCCTCCCACCGAAAAATAGCGCCGCTCCTGCAGCAGCGTGCCCTCGGCGTCAAAGGCCATGAACTTCACGCCGTTGGGGTGGTAGGACAAGGTCTCGCGGCGCAGGAAAAGCAGGTCGGTCTTCTCGGCAAAGGCAATTTCTTTTTGGCCGTTAATGCTCAGGGACTTTGCCGCGCGCATGGCCTTGATGCGGTTGTTGATGGCGTCGGGGTCAATGGTGTCGGGCTGAGCGCCTTCCAGGCCGAGCATGACGGCGGTGTCGGTGCCGTGGCCTTTGCCGGTGGCGCCCAGCGAGCCATACAGGCGCACTTCAATGCGCGTGGTCGCATCCAGCTGGCCGTCGGTCTGCAGCGCCTGGGCAAACAGGGCGGCAGCTTTCATCGGGCCCACGGTGTGGGACGAAGACGGGCCGATGCCAATCTTGAACAGGTCAAAAACGCTGAGGGCCATGCGGGTGCTCTCCAGTTGCAACGCGGGTGTGCCATATGCAAGCGCAACCCGAGGTCGCGTGCCATGGCTTGATCGGCATTGTGCGCAGCAGCGCCCCGGCGCAGGTGTTCGCTTTACGACGCGTGAGTGCGCTCATGCGACACCGGCCCCTCTGAAGGCCGCCCTAAGCGCCGCACCTGCGCAGGCTACCAAGGGCCTGACGTTCGCATACAAGTGCGGGTCGCATAGGGGCTATAGTGCCAGCACGCGCCTGCCGATACTTTGCGCAATGCACATAGTG
>CANGHQ010000345.1 GCA_947453585.1 Burkholderiales bacterium
ACGCTGGGCGCATCTGCCCGGGGTGGCACCTAGCGCCCCGTCGGCCTGGTTGCACGAAGAAGTGGCCCGGCGCATGGAAGAGCGGCTGCAATGGATCGTCAAAAAGCCCGCCCATTGGCTGCATTGGGAGCCCTTGCGTGGCGCCCTGGACATTCACCCGGTGCTGGCCCAGCGCTACCCGCAGGCCACCTGTTTCGTCGCCCAAACCCCGCCCCAGTCCGTGCCGATGGTGCGGCGCGCCCTGGCCAAACCCTGGTGGGACGCCCGGCACTGGCGTGCGCCCGCCCTGCAATTTGACGCGCCTACGCAGCCCGTGGACATGCTGTGGGCCAATATGGCCTTGCACATGGTGGCAGACCCACAAACTCTGATTGCGCGCTGGCACCAGTTGCTCGCCACCGATGGTTTTGTCATGTTTTCCTGCTTCGGCCCGGACACGCTGCGCGAACTGCGCCAGATGTACGCCGTCATGGGCTGGCCCGCACCGGCCCATGAATTTACCGATATGCACGATTGGGGTGACATGCTCGTCGAAGCCGGTTTTGCCGAGCCGGTGATGGACATGGAGCGCATCACCCTGACGTTTTCCTCGCCGGCCCATTTGCTGGCCGAGTTGCGCGGTCTGGGACGCAATATGCACCCGCAGCGTTTTGCGGGCCTGCGCGGACGCCATTGGCACACCGAGCTGCAGGCGCAAATCAACCAGCGCCTGCCTGATCCGGCGCAGCCTGGACGCCTGCGCCTGGGCTTTGAAATTATTTACGGCCACGCCTTCAAGCCCGCGCCGCGCATGGCGGTGCGCGCGCAAACCAGCGTGTCCTTGGCCGACTTTCGCAGCGCCTTGCGCAGCAACACCCCGCCTGGACCGAAAGACCGCACTTGATGCTGGCGACCGTGCTATTTCACCTGAGGGAGCAGGGGAATTACCCGAATACCTTGGGCTACAATCGCGGGCACTCGTTGGATCGGTTCCCCCTCGCAATCGGGTCGCACCGACCCTATTAACTATCGGCAAATTGCGTGAATTCCCGTAAATATCGATTTGGGACGGTTCAGGGCCGACGGGTGGAATGGTTGTTGCGGCAAAACTGCGCAATGAGCCCGGCCCAGGTTGGAATTTTTTACTTGTCCCTTAGCGCAATATCCTTGTGCATTGGCTTGTTTTTCTGGGTGATGGGCGCGACGCTGGTTTTGCTGTTTTCCGCGTTGGAAATGCTGGTGCTGGGAATTTGCTTCTTGTGTTTCGCAAGGCGCAGCCTGGACCGTGAGCGCATTTGCATCGACGGCGGTCAGGTAACGGTGGAATGCGAACTGGGCGGCGTGCTGCAACAAGTCGCATTTCAGCGGGAGTGGCTTAGGGTTGACGGGCCGCACCAGGCGCAGCCACTCATTGAGTTGCGCGGGCAGGGGCAGGTCATTGCGGTAGGGCGCTTTGTGCGACCGGAATGGCGATCAACACTGGCGGCAGAGATTAAGCGTGCCGCACGCACCCATTGAGGTGCGGCGGAAAACGGCTTTTGTTACTGGGTTTGCATACTTTGAGGCATTGAAAGTGAATACGATGAAGAGCATTTGGAAAAATCTGGCTTCAATGTTGGCCACCGCCATACTGTGGCTTGCCAGCGCCGGCGTAAATTTGGCGCATGCCGTCAATGATTTGCCCGGCGGTCCCGCCGTCAACCAGCTGAATTTGTACCCCCCAGTCACTTCGGTGGCACGCGACCAGCAATGGCTGCACTGGTTCATGCTGATCTTGTGCGCAGTGATTTTTGTCGCCGTGTTCGCTGTCATGTTTTATTCCATCTGGAAGCACCGCAAGTCGGTGGGCCACAAGGCTGCCACCTTCCACGAATCGGTCACGGTCGAGATCATTTGGACCGTGGTTCCTTTCATCATCGTGATCCTGATGGCGTTGCCCGCCACCAAAGCAGTGGTGGCCATGAAGGACACGACCAACGCCGACCTGACCGTAAAGGTCACCGGCATGCAGTGGAAGTGGGGCTATGACTACATCAAAGGCGAAGGCGAAGGCATTGGCTTTGTCTCCACGATTGACGCCGCCCAGCGCGAAATGTCCAACAACGGTGGTCCGAAAAAGGGCGAAGATGTTGACAACTACCTGCTCAAGGTGGACAACCCGCTAGTGATCCCCGTGGACAAAAAAGTCCGCCTGATTACCACCGCCAATGACGTTATCCACGCGTTCTACGTGCCATCCTTCGGTATCCAGCAAGCGGCCATCCCCGGATTTGTGCGCGACACCTGGTTCCGTGCGGAAAAAATTGGCGATTACTACGGCCAATGCTCGCAACTGTGCGGCAAAGAACACTCCTACATGCCTATCCACGTGAAAGTGGTGTCGGCTGAAGACTACACAAAGTGGGTCGCAGGCGAACAAAAGAAATTGGCAGCCTTGGCTGACGACCCAAGCAAGGTCTGGACTTTGGATGACATTTCCAAGCGCGGTGAAAAAGTTTATGCCCAGAACTGTGTGGCTTGCCACCAGGCCAACGGCAAGGGCGGCGGCGCAGTCAAGCCCCTGGACGGCGCCGCGGTGGTACTGGACGCAGACAAGAGCAAGCAAATCATGGTTTTGCTGAATGGTCAGAACAACGGCACCATGCCTTCGTGGAAAGCCCTGAGCAATACCGACATCGCAGCGGTGATCAGCTTCTCCAAGAACCACTGGTCCAACAAGACCGGTCAGCTCGTGCAGCCCTCTGAAGTGGCTGCCCTGCGCAAGTAAGGCTATCGTGCCAACGCTTGCAGTATTGAATTAAGAGTAGTGAAAAGGAAGCCAGTATGAGCGCTGTTTTAGACCACCATGACCACGATCATGCACACCATGACGACCACCATGCCCCTACCGGCTGGCGCCGTTGGGTGTTTGCGACCAACCACAAAGACATCGGAACGCTGTACCTGTTGTTCAGCTTCACAATGTTGATGATTGGCGGCATTCTGGCCCTGATCATCCGCGCTGAACTGTTCCAGCCTGGCTTGCAACTGGTCAACCCTGAGCTGTTCAACCAGCTCACCACGATGCACGGTCTGATCATGGTGTTTGGCGCCATCATGCCGGCCTTTGTGGGCTTTGCGAACTGGATGATCCCGCTGCAAATTGGCGCCTC
>CANGHQ010000346.1 GCA_947453585.1 Burkholderiales bacterium
ACAAAACCCAGGTGTTTTTGAACCACGAGGGCGACCTTTTCCGCACCCGTCTCACGCATTCGCTGGAAGTAGCGCAATTGGGCCGCTCGATGGCGCGCTCGCTCCAGCTCAACGAAGACCTGGTCGAAGCCATTGCCCTGGCGCACGACCTGGGCCACACGCCGTTTGGCCACGCCGGGCAGGACGCCTTGCACGCCTGCATGGCCGACTTTGGTGGCTTTGAGCACAACCTGCAAAGCCTGCGCATGGTCGATCACTTGGAAGAGCGCTACCCCGACTTTGACGGTCTGAACCTGTGTTTTGAGACGCGCGAGGGCATTTTGAAACACTGCTCGCGCCACAACGCCGCCGCGCTCGAGCGCAACGAGCCCACCTACGCCGACGGCCAGGGCGGTGTGGGCGCGCGCTTTTTGCTGCGCCAGCAGCCCAGCCTGGAAGCGCAGCTGTGCAACCTGGCCGACGAGATCGCCTACAACGCCCACGATATTGACGACGGCGTGCGCTCGGGGCTGATCAGCTTCACCCAAGTCCAAGAAGTGCCCCTGTTTGCCGGCTTTGCGGCCCAAGCCCTAGCGGCTCACCCAGCGCTGGCCGAAGCCCACAACGCGCGGCGCTGGCTGTACGAAGCCATTCGCCTGATGCTCAGCAGCCAGGTCTATGACCTGATTGACGCCACGCAGGCCGCGCTGGCCGAATACCGGCCCGACAGCGCGCAAGCGGTGCGCCTGTGCCCGGAGCTGCTGCGCTTTAGCCCCGAGATGCGCGCTGGCACCCAGGTGCTCAAGGCGTTTTTGCTGGCCCAGCTTTACCGCCACCCGCAGGTGGTAGACACCATGGACCGCGCCAAACAGGTGGTGCGCGATCTGTTTGCCGCCTACCTGAACGACCCGCAGGCCATGCAAACCACCGGCGCCCCGCGCCCGGGCGGCGCAGACGCACCCGATTTGGCGCGCCGCGTGGCGGACTACATCGCCGGCATGACCGACCGCTTTGCCGCGCGCGAACACGAGCGCCTGACCGGCCTGCGCCTGCTGGCATGACGCAAACCTCCGCCCCGCCCGAAGCCGTTATCGCCGCCACCCAGCGCTGGGTCGAGCGTGCGGTGATCGGCCTGAACCTGTGCCCGTTTGCCAAAGGCGTGCAGACCAAAGGCCAGGTGCACTACGTGGTGAGCCACGCTGACGATGCGCCATCGCTGCTTATCGACCTAAAGCAGCAATTGCAAGACTTGCACACTAGCGGCCCGGCGCAGCGCGACACCACGCTCTTGATTGCGCCGCTTGTCTTTCCAGACTTTTTGGACTTCAACGACTTTCTGGACCGCGCCGACCGCCTGCTGCGCAAAATGCGCCTGGACGGCGACTACCAGATTGCCAGTTTTCATCCGCATTTTCAGTTTGCCGACGCCGAAGTGGACGACATCAGCCACTACACCAACCGCGCGCCCTATCCCATACTGCACCTGTTGCGCGAGGAAAGCATTGACCGCGCGGTAGAGGCTTTTCCCGATGCGGCGCTGATTTTTGAGAAAAACATGGAAACCCTGCGCGCGCTGGGCCCCGCAGGGTGGCAGGCGCTTGATGTAGGTCCGGCCAAGGGCTGCCCGGCGCACCCCATGACGGGCGATACTGCGCCATGAATTCCCGACTCTCCACTGCGCCCCCCGCCGGGGCCAAAAAGCGCAACACGACCCCGGCCGCGCGCGGCGCCGCCACCTTGAGCGAAGACGCGCGCGCGGCGATCCGCCCCGGTCAGTCGGTGGCGCTTTTGCAAGAGCTGCACATCCTCACCAATGACGGCCGGCTTAACCAGGATTCACGGCGCAAGCTCAAGCAGGTCTACCACCTGTATCAATTTATCGAAAAGCTGTTGCTGGAGCTGCCTGCGCGTACCGACGCAATTGGCGCGCCGCTGGGCCTTACGGTCGCCGACCACGGCGCGGGCAAGTCCTACCTGGGTTTCATCCTGTACGACTTGTTTTTCAAGGCGCTGGGCACGGGCCATATTTACGGCATCGAAACCCGCGCCGAACTGGTCGAAAAATCGCAGCAGCTAGCACTTGCCCTGGGTTTTGACCGCATGACGTTTTTGAACCTCAGCGTGTTGGAGTCCACCACATCAAATGCCTTGCCCGCGCAAATTGACCTGGTCACCGCGCTGCACGCCTGCGACACCGCCACCGACGACGCGATTGCCTTTGGCCTGGCCAAACGCGCCCGCGCCTTTGCGCTGGTGCCCTGCTGCCAGGCCGAGGTGGCGCGCCACCTTGGCGGCAGCCGCGCCCTGATGCTAGCGCGCACGCCACTGGCCGAACTCTGGCGCCACCCCCTGCATGCGCGCGAACTCGGCAGCCAGCTCACCAACGTCTTGCGCTGCCTGTACCTGGAAGCCATGGGCTACCAAGTCACCGTGACCGAGCTCGTGGGCTGGGAACACAGCATGAAAAACGAACTCATTCTGGCGCGCTACACCGGCCACAAAAAGCGCGCCGCCGCCGAGCGCCTGCGGGCAGTTTTGCAGGAGTTTGGGCTCGAAGCCCTGCTTGACACGCGGTTTACATTGCCGCCGGACAATTCGGCTGACAACCAAAGCTGAACCCGGCGCGTTGTAGCTCTTGTATTTGATTTGTACCCCAAGGAGGAATTTCCATGAAAAAACTAATCTCGCTCACCCTGACCGTTGCCGCCATTGCCACTTTGGCCGCCTGCGCCAATAGCAGCCCCGACATGATTCGCCGTAGCGACACGCAAACCATGTCTCAGGTGCAAGACGGCGTCATTCTTACGGTGCGCACCGTGACGGTGGATGGCAGCCAAAGCGGCGTGGGTGGCGTGGTTGGCGGCGTGGTGGGTGCGATTGCCGGGTCGGCGGGCAGCGGCGTGCAGCGTGAACAAAACGTGCTCGGTTTGCTGGGCGCAGTGGCCGGTGCCGCCGCAGGCAACGCGGTGGAGCGCATGAGCACCAAGGAAGAGGCGCTTGAGATCATCGTCCAACTCAAAAACGGCGACCGCCGTGCCATCGTCCAGGCCAAGGGCGGCGAAACGCTGCTGGCGGGCGACAAGGTGATTTTGGTCACCACCGGCGGCAAAGTCCGCGTCTCGCGCGCGCCCAATTAATTCGGGTCAATA
>CANGHQ010000347.1 GCA_947453585.1 Burkholderiales bacterium
CGCGTCGTAATGGCCAAAGCGCTGCTCCACGTCTTGGGCGTAGAAGGGTTCCTGGTGCGCGCGCTGCTGCAGCTTGCGGCGCAAGAGCGGCTGCGCCAACCACAACACGGCGCTGTACACGCCCAGCGCAAAGCGCTCGCGCCAGCGGGCGGGCTGGGCTGCGCCTGAGACGACACTGGCCGAGTAAGCGGTCGGATCGGCGTCCGGCTTCACGCGCGCGGCCTTGTGTTTGTGGCGGGCGCGGGCTGAGGCGCTGCGGCCGCCGAGCTGTTCGCCGCCGCTGGCGTGTTGGCACTGGCATCCGTCTGCAGATTCGACGCAGCACCCGTTGGCACGCCAATGGGCGCACCAGGATGCGCACTGGCATAGGCCACCCCTACCGCCAGCCAAGCCGCCCAGACCTCGGCCACGTTTGGCGCGGCCTGACCGCCCAGCGCCACTTGGTAGGTACAGCCCACCGGCCCGGCGCGCCACGCGCGGGGCTGGCTAAAAATCTGCACATGCGGCGCGTCCAGCGCCACAGCCAAATGGCTCAGGCCGGAATCAACGCCAATCACACCACTGCAAGCCGCCATGCGCTGCGCCACCTGCGCCAGCGACAGCGCGGGCCAGACGCGGGCCTGTAGCCCTAGTGCTGCAGCGATGCGTTGCACGCGGGCCAGCTCGGTGGCGCCTGCCTGGGGCAGCTCCACCGTGTGGCCTTGATGGATGAGTTGGCGGCCCAGGGCGATCCATTGCGCCTCGGGCCATTCGTTGTCGGCGCGGGTGGTGCCGTGGGCCAGCACCACGCCATAGCGCTCGCTCAAAGGCACGCCCGGCGGTAGGGGCACCAGAGGATAAATATTGGCGCCTTCTGCCGTGTAGCCAAGGGCCAGCGCCGCCAGCAAGCGGTAGCGCGCCACTGCGTGGATGCGACGGGGCATGGGAAAGGTGCGGTCCAGCAGCCAGCGCACCGGCCACTCGTAGGCGCAGGCCTCGCTGGCGTTGGCGTAGGTGGCGCGAAAGCCGCCCGGCGCCAGGCGCGCGCTGCGCGCCACCAGGGCCGATTTGATGAGGCCCTGAAAATCAATCACCGCGTCGTAGGCCTGCGCCTGCAGCAGCTTGACAAAGGCAGCGCGCTCCAGCTTGGTGGGCGCGGCAAACCACGATTTGCGCCAGCGCCGCTGTGCAATCGGCAGCACGCGGCGCACGCCGCTGACCTCTTGCACCAGGGGCGCAAAGGCTTCCTCGACCACCCAGTCAATCTGCGCTTGCGGAAAAGCCTGCCGGATGTCGTGCACCACCGGCATCGTCTGCACCACGTCGCCCAGGGACGAGAGCTTGACGATCAGAATGCGCATCGGTGCTTAGTGCGCCGATTGCTCAAAATGCGCGTCGGGCTTGACGGCGCGCAAGAGTGCGAGCATCTCCGCCTCAATGCGCGCCAGGGCCTCGGCCGTGTGGCCCTCAAAGCGCAGCACCAGCACCGGCGTGGTGTTGGACGCGCGCACCAGGCCAAAGCCGTCGGGCCAGTCCACGCGCAGGCCGTCAATGGTGTTGATGGCGGCGGGCGCGGCAAAGGCAGCGCGCGCCACCAGTTGGGCCACCACCGTGTGCGGTTCGCCCTCGGCGCAAGGCACGTTGAGTTCGGGCGTGGAAAAGCTGGTGGGCAAGGCGTGCAAAAGCGCATTCGAGTCCGCCACCTTGCTCACAATCTCTAACAAGCGGCAACCCGCATAAGTGCCGTCGTCAAAGCCAAACCAGCGCTCTTTAAAGAAGATATGGCCGCTCATCTCGCCGCCCAGGGGGGAATCAAGCTCGCGCATCTTGGCCTTGATCAGCGAGTGGCCGGTCTTGAACATCAGCGGCACGCCGCCTGCTGCCTCAATCGCTGGCGCTAGGCGCTGCGAGCATTTGACGTCAAACACAATGGTGCCGCCGGGGACGCGCGAGAGCACGTCTTGGGCGAACAGCATCATCTGGCGGTCGGGGTAGATATTGCTGCCGTCGCGGGTGACGATGCCCAGTCGGTCGCCGTCGCCGTCAAAGGCCAGGCCGAGTTCGGCGTCGCTGGCCTGCAGCGCGGCAATCAGGTCACGCAGGTTTTCGGGCTTGCTGGGGTCTGGGTGGTGGTTGGGGAAGTTGCCGTCCACCTCGCTATAAAGCTCGGCCACTTCGCAGCCAATGGCCCGCAATATGGCCGGGGCCGACGCACCAGCCACGCCGTTGCCGCAATCGACCACGATTTTCAGGGGGCGTGCCAGGCGGATATCGCCCACGATTTTCGCGGTGTAAGCGGGCAACACGTCGGCGGGGACGCAAGTGCCGCCGCCTTGCAAGGCCCAGGATTCGTCCACCATCATCTGGCGCAGGGCCTGGATTTCGTCGCCGTAAATCGCTTTGCCACCCATCACCATCTTGAAACCGTTGTAGTCACGCGGGTTGTGGCTGCCGGTGACCTGGATGCCGCTGCTGCACAAAGTACAGGCCGCAAAGTACAGCATGGGCGTGGTGACCATGCCCACGTCAATCACCTGCACGCCCACCTCTTGCAGGCCGCGCATCAGCGCATCGGCCAGCCCCGGGCCGCTCAGGCGCCCGTCGCGCCCCACCGCCACCATGGTTTGCCCCTGGCGCAGCGCCACCGTGCCAAAAGCGCGACCCAGCTTGCACGCGACGTCTTCGTTGACCGTGGCCGGCACGATGCCGCGAATGTCATAGGCTTTGAAGATGCTGGGGGAAATGGTCATGCGGGGCTTTCTGAAGGCAGGAATGAGCGCAGAAGGGGACGTGAGGCCCTAGTCGCGGCGGCTGCATTTTAGGTGGAACCTCGAGCCCAAACGGTGCGCCATGCCAAACGCCAAACTTGGTGCAAAGCCAGTCATAATTAACTTACACAAATGACGTCTATTTCATTAAAAATGCAGTTCGCTGATTTAGGCAGTTCCATCCAATGTGCTTTGCTCGCAGCCGGAGGGCTTTATGTATTTTTTGACGATGGCAGCACGCCAGATACGTACGAAAAGGCTTGCGTTTTGGCTGGCTGTTTTTTGTACATTTCTGGCTGCAGGCTCAAACTGTCTAGCAGCAGGCTTAGCAAGTGTCAGTATTCCAGCCACG
>CANGHQ010000348.1 GCA_947453585.1 Burkholderiales bacterium
AAGTCAAACCCAGGGGTTCAAAAATCGCCACAGAGCGGTCTTTGCCTTTGACACGCACCCGGTCTACCTCGCGGCAGGTCCAGCCTGGCAGCAGCGCGCGCGTGTTTTCGCCAATTAGCACGTCCACGCCATAGACTTTGGTCAGGCCCTCCAAGCGCGCGCCCAGGTTGACCGAGTCGCCCATCACCGTATACGCGCGGCGGATTTTGGAGCCCATGTCACCCACCCGCATGGGCCCGGTGTTGAGGCCCACGCCGATGCTTAGCTGCGGCCAGCCCTTGCGCAAGAAGTCTTGGTTCAGCCGCTGCGCGGCGCGTTGCATGTCCAAGGCGGCGCGCACCGCGTCCTGGGCATGGTCTGCGTTGGGCACGGGCGCGCCCCAAAAGGCCATCACCGCGTCGCCTATGTATTTGTCCAGCGTGCCCTGGTGGCCGTCGCGTATCACTTCGCTCATGGCAGTGAGGTAGGCGTTGACGAGTTCAGACAGTGCCTCGGGGCTCAAATGTTCGGATATGGACGTGAAATCGCGCACATCGGCGAACAGCACGGTGAGTTCGCGCTCCACGGGCGCCATGGTGAAAGCCTGCGGGTCTTGCGCCATGATTTGCACCAGCTCGGGCGGCACGTAGTTGGCAAACAACTCCGAGATTTGCCGCTTGCCTCGCGCTTCGATAAAGAAGCCATAGGCCATCTGAAACACAAACACCACGAGCAAACAGGCCAAGGGCGCGGCCAGCGGCAGCATGAGCTGCTGGCCCATCAAAAGGCCGAGGTTTAGCGCAAGCGTTGCAGCCAGCGCGAGCACAAACACCACAATGGCGTGGGCAGGCTTGAGCCAGGTGCCGCCCAGCACCATGAGCAAGCCCAACACCAGCACGCCGAGCATTTCCACGCCCTGCGCGTAGGCCGGGGCGTGCACCACGCGCCCGTCAAGCATGCCGGTGATCAGGTTGGCGTGCACCTCCACGCCTGGAAAACTCACGCCCATGGGCGTGGTCACCAAATCGGCCAGGCCTGTGGCGGACGTACCGATCAGCACGATGCGGTCCTTCAGTTGCGCGACAGGGACCCGCCCCTGCAAGACGTCCACTGCGGATACGTAGGCAAAACTATGAGCTGCACCGCGGTACGGAACCAGCGCGTTCAGCGCTGCGTCCACGGGCACCTTGATCCCTGCGATGTCGATTTTTTCTATTCGTCCCGTGGCCTGACCGTAGTCTGAAACAACAACGCCCACTTTGGGTGCGCCTGTCAAAGCCTGCACCACAGCTACCGACAGCGCGGGGTAATAGCGCCCCTGGTGCTCGACGAGCAGGGGCACGCGGCGGGTCATGCCATCGTCGTCGCGCAAGGGGTTGAGATGGCCCGCACCTGCCGCTTGCGCTTGAAGCTCGGGCAGCATGCCCGAGTAGCCAGGGTAGGACTGCGCCCGCACCTGGCTCAATCCCCAGTCGGCGGCGTCCAGACCTGGGGGCAGGGTGGTGGCGCTGGCCGGCTTGTCGTTGTGAAAGGCGTAACCCAGCACCACTGGACCGGTTTGCATGGCCTGCGCAAATACATGGTCAAAGGCCAGTTGGGGCCGCAGGTGCGCGAGCTGCGCGGCAAACCGGGGGACGTCTTTGAGTTCGTGCTGTGCGAGTTGTTCGAGCACATCCAGGCCAGAAGAGGCGTCTTTTTCGGACAGCACCATGTCCAGCGCCACCAATGACACGCCGTATTTTTGGAACAAGTCGCCCACCAGTTGCGCCAAGCGGTCGCGCCGCCAAGGCCAGCGGCCTTCGCCGCCCTGGTCTTTTTCGCGCAGGCTCTTCTCATCAATATCGACCACCACAATGCGGTCGTCTTGCGTGTGGGGCGCCAAAGCGCGCACCCGGGCGTCGTACAGCAGCGCCTCTATGCGGGGCAGCAGGGGCAGCTGCCAGAGCTTGGCAACATGACCGGCGAACAGGGCCACCAGCAGCGTCCCGACCAGAATCCGCAGCCCATGTTTGCGCATCGCGGATCAGCCTAGCGGCTGATGTCTTCTATCTTGATAGAGACCCGGCTGCTGTCACCGCGTGCGCTGCTAGAACTGACCGTGCTGGTGGACTGGCCGCTCCAGGGGCCGCGCCCGCTCACCTCAGTCCACACACCCAAGGGAATGTTCAGGCTGGTAGCAACCCGGTTTGCCTGGTTAGACGATGAGCTGCCACTTTTCGTTTGCGAGAAAAACTGCACCAGGGCGTTGTTGCCGTTGACCTTGACCAGCAATTCCAGCTGGCTTTGACTGGCTGGGCGTGCGCCCGTTTGTCCGGCTCGCGCACCGGGCCCGTCGGCCATGGCGATGGATGCGGGCTCACCTTCGACAGCTTGCACGCGCTGCTCGGAATTGGTGTCGCGGCTGCTGATGGACGTTGATCCATCGGCATCGCCTTCGCCATAGCGCACGGAAATGAGCAGCGATTTGGGCTTTTGCGGACTTGCGTCTGCGCGCGGAGCAGCAGCAGCGGCGGCCATGAAGGCCGGAATGCGTGGCAGCACCTGGGGCTTGTCGCCGCCGTCCAGGCCCATAAACCCAGCCTCGTCCTTGTTCAGGGTGACCTGGCCTGCGGGCCCTGCCAGGACCGTGGATCCGACGTAAACCCGGTTGTAAGTGCCCGGCGCCGTATTGGCCTGGGCGGCGGCTTGGGGCGAGAGGTAGGAGGCATCAAACTCGGTGCCACGAATACCAATGGTGGCGTTGGGCGTGCTAAGTTTGTAGTCGGCGGGCGCGCCCTTGCCGATGGCGCCGGTAACCTGGCGCATGGTGCCGCTGATCAGGCGCAGTGCCACCTCGTTTTTGGCTGCGCCATGCTGGTTCGACTGGTAGCGCTCAATTTTGAAGCGCGAGTCCGGCCGCACCCAGATGATGGAGTCGTCAATCATGCGGATTTGCACGTTGGAGTTCGCATTGGTGGCCACCGTGTCGCCCTCGTACAGGTTATCCCCGCGCAGGGCGGGCCGGTCTTGACCGCTGTGCTGGGAAATGCGGGCCGTGCCGATCAACACCTGGACGGTGCCGGCGATGGCCCAGGCGGCTTGGCTGAAACAGAGCGTGGCGGCGCAGAGCAGGGCGGGCAG
>CANGHQ010000349.1 GCA_947453585.1 Burkholderiales bacterium
AGAAAGCCGCGACGTCAAAGCCATCCGCGAAGGCTGCACCAAGCGCGTCTTGGGCATGCTCGAGGACCTGGCCAAACACGACAAAGCCCCCGAGTCCGCCGATGGGGTGACCGACGTGGTGCCCGACGAAGACAAGGCCCAACTCGGCAAATACAGCAAGTTTTACGCAGAGTTTGGCGCCGTGCTCAAAGAAGGCATGGGCGAGGACTACGCCAACAAAGACCGCCTGGCCAAGCTGCTGCGCTTTGCCTCCACCAGCAGCGACACGGTCATCGTGTCACTTGCCGACTACAAGGCGCGCATGAAAGACGGCCAGGAGGCGATTTACTACATCACCGCCGACAACCTGGCCGCTGCCAAGAACAGCCCGCAGCTCGAAGTGTTTAAGAAAAAAGGCATCGAAGTCTTGCTCATGACCGACCGCGTGGACGAGTGGGCGCTGAACTACCTGACCGACTTTGATGACACGCCCCTGCAAAGCGTGGCCAAAGGCGCGGTTGACTTGGGCAAGCTGCAAGACGAGTCCGAGAAAAAAGCCGCCGAAGAAGCCGCCGAGACCATCAAGCCCCTGCTGGCCAAGCTCAAAGAAGCGCTCAAGGACAAGGCCGAAGACGTGCGCGTGACCACACGTCTGGTGGACAGCCCCGCCTGCCTGGTGGTGGAAGACCACGGCATGAGCACCCAGCTGGCGCGCATGCTCAAGCAAGCCGGTCAGGCTGCGCCTGAGGTCAAGCCGGTGCTAGAGATCAACGCCGACCACCCGCTGGTCAAAAAGCTCGATGGCTCGGTGCACTTCAACGACTTGGCGCACATCTTGTTCGACCAGGCGCTGTTGGCCGAAGGCGGCCTGCCAGCCGACCCGGCAGCCTACGTGAAGCGGGTCAACGCGCTGCTGGTTTAAAACCCGTCGCCTGAGACCCAACCCCGCAGCCCTTGGGCTGGCGGGGTTTTTTTGCGCTCGCAGCCGGCTTGCGGCAGGCGCTGTCGCCAAAAAATGCCGGGAGTGGCAGCGCAGGCCTGATCCAGATCACATGTTTTCGGGCGGCGCAAGGCAGACTGCAAAGTCCCACCTGAACCCTGAGACTTCGCATGCTTGTTGGCCTTCCCACAGAGATAAAAAACCATGAATACCGGGTCGGCCTGACGCCTGCGAGCGTGCGCGAACTCACCACCCGGGGCCACACGGTGCTGGTGCAAAAAGGCGTGGGCGATGGCATAGGCCTGGGCGACGACCAATACTTGGCTGCAGGCGCGACTCTGGCCGCCGATGGCGCTGAGGTGTATGCGCGCGCCGACATGGTGGTCAAGGTCAAGGAGCCCCAGGCCGCCGAATGCGCCTTGCTACGCCCCGGACAAATCCTCTTTAGCTACCTGCACCTGGCGCCAGACCCGGTGCAAACCGAGGCCTTGCTCAAATCGGGCGCGGTGTGCGTGGCCTATGAAACCGTAACCAGCACCGGCGGTCGCCTGCCCCTGCTCGCGCCCATGAGCGAGGTGGCCGGGCGTATGGCGGTGCAGGCGGGCGCCATCTATCTGGAAAAGTCCCATGGCGGCATGGGCGTGCTGCTCGACGGCATGCCCGGCGTGCCGGCCAGCCATGTGGTGGTGCTGGGCGCAGGCGTGGCGGGCACCCAGGCCTTAAAAATGGCGGTGATGCTGGGCGCGCGCGTGACGGTGCTGGACAAAAACGTCAACCGCCTGCGCCAACTCGACCTGGTGTTTGGCAAGCGCATCAGTTCGCGTTTTGCCAGCAAGCAAAACGTGGAAAACGCAGTGCTTGACGCTGAACTGGTGATTGGCAGCGTGCTGGTGCCCGGGGCGAGCGCGCCCAAGCTGGTGAGCGCCGATCTGGTCTCGCGCATGAAAAATGGTGCGGTGGTAGTGGACGTGGCCATCGACCAGGGCGGTTGCTTTGAGACCTCGCGCCCCACCACCCACGACCAGCCCACTTATGAGGTGGGGGGCGTGGTGCACTACTGCGTGCCCAATATGCCAGGCACCGTGGCGCGCACCTCCACGTTTGCGCTCAACAGCGCCACCTTGCCGCACGCGGTAGCGCTGGCTGACAAAGGCTGGCAACAGGCGCTCAAAGAAGACCGGCACCTGCGAAACGGCCTGAACCTAGCCCAGGGGCAAGTCACCTACCCGGCGGTGGCGCAGGCCTTGGGCTACCCTTGCGTCAGCGCCGACACCTTGCTCTAGCGGCCCCGGGACCCCAGGGCTGCGACAATGCGCGCCTTACCCTCAACCAAGCCCGACCACCATGAAAACTGCCCTGCGCGCCCTTGCTCTTTGTGCCACCTTCGTCGCCCTGCCCCAGGCCTGGGCTGACCTTGTGACCGACGCCGCAGCCAAAGAAGCCGGTGCGGTAGTCACCCCCAGCGGCCTGGTGTACCGCGCGCTCAAAGACGGCACGGGCGCCAGCCCCACCGCCAATGACAGCGTCAAAGTGCATTACAAAGGCACCTTTCCTGACGGGCGCGAATTTGACAGCTCTTACAAACGCAACGAGCCGATCGACTTTCCGCTGCGCGGCGTGATTCCCTGCTGGACCGAAGGCGTGCAAAAAATGAAGGTCGGCGGCAAGGCCAAGCTGACCTGCCCCGCAGCAATCGCCTACGGCACACGCGGCGCTGGCAATGTGATTCCGCCCAACGCTACGCTCTTGTTTGAAGTGGAACTGCTGGCCATCAACGGCAAATAAGCGCGTTACCGCAGGGGCTGCGGGCGCTTGGCATGGCCCGCGCCCGATAATGGGGCCATGACTTCCATTACAACTACAAACGCTTTTTCTTCCCTGAGCCTGGCCCCGGCCACCCTGGCCAACCTCGAGCAACTCGGCTACCTGGAAATGACGCCCATCCAGGCGGCCAGCCTGCCCGCCGCGCTGGCAGGCAAAGACCTGATCGCCCAGGCCAAGACCGGCAGCGGCAAAACCGCTGCATTTGCCCTGGCGCTGTTGGCCAAGCTCAACCCGCGCTGGTTTGCGGTGCAAGCCATGGTCTTGTGCCCCACCCGCGAACTGGCCGACCAGGTGACGGTCGAAATTCGCCGTCTGGCGCGCGCGCAGGACAACGTCAAGGTCGTCACGCTGTGCG
>CANGHQ010000350.1 GCA_947453585.1 Burkholderiales bacterium
AGGAAAAGTATTTATCGTCACCGGTGGCGCATCGGGCCTGGGAGAAGGCACGGCGCGCATGCTCAGCGCCAACGGCGGCATCGTGGTGATTGCCGACATGCAGGCCGAAAAGGGCGAAGCCATTGCGGCTGAAATTGGCGGCGCCTTTGTCAAGTGCGACGTGAGCAACGAGGCTGATGGCCAGGCCGTTGTCGCAAAAGCGGTGTCTATGGGCAAGTTGATGGGCTTGGTCAACTGCGCTGGCATTGCCCCCGCAGAAAAGACCGTGGGTAAACACGGCGCGCACAATCTGGGCGTTTTTACCAAGTGCATCACCGTCAACCTGGTGGGCAGCTTCAACATGATTCGCCTGGCCGCTGACGCCATGTGCAAGAACGAACCCGAATCCACCGGCGAGCGCGGCGTGATGATTTCCACCGCTTCCGTGGCGGCCTACGACGGCCAGATTGGCCAGGCCGCTTATAGCGCTTCCAAAGGCGGCATTGTGGGCATGACGCTGCCCATTGCCCGCGATCTGGCGCGCAACGGCATCCGCAACATGACGATTGCCCCCGGCATTTTTGGCACGCCCATGATGTTTGGCATGCCAAAAGAAGTGCAAGATTCGCTGGCCGCAAGCGTGCCCTTCCCTTCGCGCCTGGGCACGCCGCAGGACTACGCCAAGCTGGCCCAGCATATTTTTGAAAACGACATGCTCAACGGCGAAGTGATTCGCCTCGACGGCGCCATTCGCCTGGCACCTCGCTAAGCAGCCCAGCCCTTAGGGGCTAAAAAGGCCGCGCCACCTTAGGGTGAACGCGGCCTTTTTTGTGGGCGCTCAAGTTGGCGCGCCGGACTTCAGGCGGCAAAGCCGTCGTCGGCGGCGATCACGGCGCCATTGATAAAGTGGCTTTGGTCCGAACACAGCATTACCAAAAGCGCGTCCAGGTCTTGCGGGTGGCCGATGCGTTTGCGTGGCAGCATTTGCACCAGTTTTTTGCCGCCTTCGGTTTCCCAGTGGGCGTGGTTGATTTCGGTGTCGATGTAGCCCGGGCAAATGGCGTTGACGTTGATGCCAAACTTGCCCCATTCCACCGCCATGGCCCGGGTCATGTGGATGACAGCGGCCTTGCTCATGCAGTACACGCCGATTTGCGGCAGCACCCGCAGGCCGGCCATGGACGCGATGTTGACAATGCGCCCGCCGGTAAAGCCGCCAGGCGCCGTGCCTTTGGCGCGCGCCAGCATGCGTTTGCCTACCTCTTGCGCCACAAAAAAGGCGCCTTTGGTATTGGTGCCAAAGACGTAGTCAAAGTCTTCTGGCGCCACGTCTTGCAGGCGCTGGGTCGTGCTCACGCCCGAGTTGTTGACCAGAATGTCGATAGAGCCGACCTCGGTCTCAGCGCGGGCCACGGCGGCTTTGATGGAGGCGTGGTCCGTGACGTCGAGTTCGACGGTGTGGGCGCTGCCGCCTTCGCCCTCAATTTCCGCGCGCAAGGCCTTGAGCTTGTCCTGTCGGCGACTGGCCAGCACCACCGCTGCACCGGCGCGGGCCAGGGTCTTGGCGAACTGGGCGCCCAAACCGCCGCTGGCGCCGGTGACAAAGGCGACGCGCCCGGAGAGGTCTATTTCATAGGACATGGCTCGGTTCTTTCAAAAAAAGTAAATACAAATAGATGGATTGCGCCCGTGCACGAAAGAATAAAATCCACGTCTTCACGCCCAGCGGCGCTGGGGCCGGCCCCCCCCCCCCTGCCGCGCAGCCCAGGGCGCGCCGTGTTCGTATTCATTATCCAGCGAGACCTTCATGACAAACCAAGAAATACTGGCCCAGTTCGGACCCCGTGAGTCAATGGAATACGACGTGGTCGTCGTCGGCGGTGGCCCGGGCGGCTTGGCCACGGCCATCCGCGTCAAACAGCTCGCCGCTGAAAAGGGCAAGGACGTGTCGGTCGTGGTGCTGGAAAAAGGCTCCGAGCCCGGCGCGCACATCTTGTCGGGCGCCATCATGGACCCCAAGGCGCTGACCGAGCTGATCCCTGACTGGAAAGCGCTAGGCGCTCCATTGACCCAGCCAGTAACCGACGACGCCTATGTGTTTCTGGGCGAAAAATCGGGCTTTCGCGTGCCCAACATGGTCTTGCCCCCTTTTGCTGACAACCACGGCAACTACATCGTCAGCCTGGGCGCCGTGACCAAATGGCTGGCCGAACAGGCCGAAGCCCTGGGCGTGGAAATATTTCCCGGCTTTACCGGCGCTGAAATTTTGTACACCGATGACGGCGCCGTTAAAGGCGTGGCCACCGGCAATATGGGTATCGGCAAAGACGGCGTGCCCATGGACAACTTTCAATTGGGCATGGAGCTGCTGGGCAAATACACCGTGTTTGCCGAAGGTGCACGCGGCCACTTGGGCAAGCAGCTGATCGCCAAGTATCAACTGGACGCCGGGCGTGACCCGCAAAGCTTTGGCCTTGGCATCAAAGAGCTGTGGGAAATTGACCCCAGCCGCCACCAGCCCGGTTTTGTGATGCACACCGCCGGTTGGCCGATGGCTTCTGACACCTATGGCGGCGCCTTTTTGTACCACCTCGAGGGCAACAAGGTCGCACTCGGTTTTGTCACCGGCCTGGGCTACACCAATCCGTATTTGAGCCCGTTTGAAGAGCTGCAGCGCTGGAAAACCCACCCCAACGTGCGCTACTACTTTGAGAACGACAAGGGCGAAGTCACCGCCAAGCGCCTGTCGTATGGCGCGCGCGCGATCAACGCCAGCGGACTGAACTCGCTGCCCAAAACCGTGTTCCCAGGTGGCGCACTGGTGGGCTGCAATGCAGGCTACCTGAACGTGGGACGCATCAAGGGCAGCCACGCCGCCATCAAGACCGGCATGCAGGCCGGCGAGGCCGCGTTTGACGCCGTGGTGGCGGGCCGCCAGCACGACGAGCTGACCGCTTACCCCGAAGCTTTCGAGAAGAGCTGGTTGCACACTGAGCTGAACAAAGACCGCAACTTCAAAAACTGGTTCAAGCACGGCCTCACCGTCGCCACCATCATGAACGGCTTTGAGCAGTTTGTGCTGCGCGGCCACATCCCCTGGACGCTGCGACGCGA
>CANGHQ010000351.1 GCA_947453585.1 Burkholderiales bacterium
CCCATTCGGGCTCGAAAGGCGTGACGTTGACGATGATGCCGCAGCGCGCGTAGGTGGATTTGCCCAGGCAAATAGTCAGCACATTGCGCGGAATGCGGAAGTATTCCAGCGTGCGCGCCAGTGCAAAACTGTTGGGCGGGATGATGCAGACGTCGTCGTTGAAGTCCACAAAGCTCTTTTCGTCAAAGTTCTTCGGGTCCACCACGGTGCTGTGGATGTTGGTAAACACCTTGAATTCGGGCGCACAGCGGATGTCGTAGCCATAGCTGCTGGTGCCGTAGGAGATGATCTTTTTCCCCTCGACCTGGCGCACCTGGCCGGGCTCGAAGGGCTCGATCATGCCGGTGGATTCGGCCATGCGGCGTATCCATTTGTCGCTTTTGATGCTCATGGGGTGGGGTCCTGTGGTTAGGCTTGATTGTACGTAGGGCTATTCGCCGTCTCCGAGGCCCGATTCGCCCGGTGGGGCGGGTGCTTTTTCCCCGCCTCACCCCCCAGCCCCCTCTCCTCCCCTGCGGTGAGGAAAGGGGGAGCGAACAGCCACATTTGGTTACGTCGCTGCGGCTGCGGCACCACTGGGAACCGACGGATTTCAGTAGACATGATGGATGACCTGCCAACCTCCAAACATAACCCACGTTTGCGAGGTTGGCAGGTCATCCATCATGTCTACAGGTACACGAAAGCTACGTGGTGCCACGCCAGTAGAAGGCTAGCCGACGCGACAAAATCAAATGTGGCTGTTGGCCCCCCTCTCTCGCCCGCTGGGCGAGAGAGGGGCTGGGGGGGAGAGTGGGCAAAACAAGCCAATCGGCAACCGAAAAACCCAATAGCGGGCAAGGGCTCCGCTAAACGCCCGAAGCAATCACCGTCCGCTCCACCACCCGGTCGTCCCCCAGCACGATCAGCGAGAACAGCAGTTCTTCCAGTGACCCGGCCAGTGCCGTCTTGCGCGCCAGCAGCGGCGTGGCGCGGGGGTTGAGGACCACGAAGTCGGCTTCGCAACCGGGCAGCAGGTTGCCCACGACGCCACCCAGGCCCAGGGCTTGGGCGGCGCCTGCGGTGTGTTGCCACCAGAGTTGCTGGGGGGTAAGCGACAGGCCGGTTTTGGTCTGGCCCTCGCGCGCCACGTAATAAGCCGCCAGCATGGTGTGAAAAGGGCTAAAGCTGGTGCCGCCGCCCACGTCACTGGCCAGGCCGTAGCCAAAGCCCACGCGGTCGGCACCGTCATAGTCAAAAAAGCCGCTGCCCAAAAACAGGTTGCTGGTGGGGCTGATGGCGGCCACGGCGCCGGTCTCGCGCATCAGGGCGCGGTCGGCGTCGTCAAAGTGGATGCAGTGGGCGTAGACGGCGCGCTCTCGCAGCAGGCCGAAGTCGGCGTAGGTGGCCAGGTAACTCGACGATTGCGGAAACAGCGTGCGCGCCCAGGCGATTTCGTCCTTGTTTTCGGCCACATGGCTTTGAATCCAGACGTCCGGGTAACGCGTCGCCAGCGCACCGGCGCCGCGCAGTTGCGCGTCGGTAGACGTAGGCGCAAAGCGCGGGGTGATTACGTAGCCCAATCGGCCCTGGCCGTGCCAGCGCTGGATCAGCGCCTCAGATTCGATCAGGCTTTGCTCGGCGGCGCTGGTGCCCACGCCCGGCTGGTTGAGCAGCGCGGCCGGGGCGTGGCGGTCCATCAGGCACAGGCCGGTGATCAGCCGCATCTGGCGCGCCTGGGCCTGGGCAAACAAGGCGTCTACCGACGTGCTGTGCGAAGTGGCAAAAGCCAGCGCGGTGGTTACGCCGTTGCGCAGCAGTTCGTCCACGAAAAACGTGGCTGCCTCAGTGGCGTATTGCGCGTCGGCAAAGCGCTGTTCTTCGGGGAAAGTGTAGTTTTCCAACCAAGGCAACAGGCCCGAGGCGGGCGAGCCGATCACATTGGTTTGCGGAAAATGCACGTGCATGTCCACAAAGCCCGGCGCGATGATGCGCCCGGGCAAGTGTTCGACCGGCAGGCGGCAATACTGGCTTGAGAGCGCGCGCCAGCTGCCAATGGCTTGCACCACCTGCTGGCCCAGGGCGTTGGGGCCGACCACCAAGAGGCCGTCTTCTTCAAAACGGGCGCTGGCCGGGCCCTGCGCGGGGTCGGCAAACCAGAGCAGGCTGGCGCGGTAACCCCGCATTAGGCGCGCCCCAGGGTGCAGCCGTCGCCCACCGAATCGCGCCACACCCGCACCTGCGAGAGGCCTTCAAAGTGGGGTAAGAGCGCCTGCCAGATAAAGGCGCACAGGTTTTCCAGCGTGGCCGGGCCCAGGCCGGGCACGTCGTCAAGCATGCGGTGGTCGAGCTGGGGGCGCAGCTGCTCAATGTGCTGGCGCACCAGGCCCAGGTCCACCACCATGCCGGTGGCCGGGTCGCGCGCGCCGCTGACGGTCACTTCGGCGTAATAGGTGTGGCCGTGCACGCGCAAGCTGCCTTCGCGCTCAATGTCGCGCTGCAGGGTGTGGGCGGCGTCAAAAAAGAACTTTTGGCTGACGCTGAAATGTCCGTTGGAAGTTGGGGCGTGGCTCATCGGATTCCGGTCATTTTGTGGGTTTGCAGGCTGAGCTTCCAGGCCGGGTTTTGCAGGCACAAGTCGATGCAGATTTCGGTATTCTTGGCGCGCAGGATGTTGTCCATGGGCTGCAAATAGTGGTTCTCAAAAGGCAAGTCTTGCATGGCTTGCAGGTCAATCAGCTGCAAACCGTCTTGCGGCCACACCAGCTTGAGCTCTTGGCCCTGGCGTTGCACCCAGGGCGCACCGGCCTTGAAGCTCACACAAATCCAGTCAATACCCTTAGGCGCCGCCAGAGTGCCGTTGGTTTCCACGGCAATTTTGAAACCCTGCGCATGCAGCGCATCAATGAGGGCGGTGTCCACCTGCAGCAAGGGCTCGCCGCCGGTCAGCACCACAAAGCGGTGCGCGCTGTCACCAGCCGGCCACAGGGCGGCAATTTGCGCGGCCAGAGCCTGGGCGCTGTCAAAGCGGCCGCCCAGCGTGCCGTCGGTGCCGACAAAGTCGGTATCGCAAAACTGGCAGATGGCGGTGGCGCGGTCTTGTTCGC
>CANGHQ010000352.1 GCA_947453585.1 Burkholderiales bacterium
AATGGGTGAGCCTGGCCACCCGCTACCACACCAGCGTCGGCAAACTGGCCGTGTTTGCCCTCTTGGCGCTGCACGTAGCCACGGTGCTGTATTACCGCCACAAACGCAAGATCGACCTGATCACCCCCATGGTCAGCGGCGAAAAACTGCTGCCCGAGGGCACGCCCGCCTCAAAAGATTCGGCGGGTACGCGGGTGTTGGCTTTGGTGGTGCTGGGGTTGATTGCGGTGGGGGTGTGGGTTTTGTTGGGGTGAGGCGATTGCGAATATTCGTCATTGCGAGCGAAGCGCGGCAATCCACTGCTGACGAACAAAATAATGTGCTGCGCAAGCCTTTGGGGCTTAACGACAATGCGGGCGACGAGCCTGTCTACTTCTGCAGAACGATGTAAATAATTTTTATTTTGGCATGTAATCGTTGTGGATAAAACCTAGAATTTTGTTGCCAATGCAACGCACAGAGAGCGCAATAGACGCTCAAAGCGTGGCAAATCAATAAGATATCTTGGGAGCGTCCATGTCCTCTTTTACGGCCAGAGTTCTCATACTCTGCAAAACCTATCCTTCACCGAGCGCCAAATACGCAGAAACCTCTTGTGTGGCGGGCATGACGGAGGACGGCAGGCTGATACGCCTTTACCCGGTGCCCTTCAGGTTGGTCGCAGACGATCAGCAGTTTAAGAAGTGGCAGTGGATCACAGCGCGATTTGAGAAAGCCCGCAACGACCATCGGCCAGAAAGCCATCGCGTATTTGTTGACACGATAGTGTGCGACCCCGAACCGCTTGCCGCTGGAAAACACGGCTGGCCGTATCGCGCGGAGTTGCTGGCCAAGCTTCCGGCTTTTTCAGACTTCGCAGAAATAGAGCGGCGCAGGGAGGCGGGCGGTGCCACATTGGCGTTGCTGCGGCCCACCAGAATATTAGGGCTCGACATCAAAAAGTCAGACCACCCGGATTGGACGGATGCCGAAAAGGCGAATCTGCTGCAACTTCAGCAACAAGCCGAGTTGTTTGACGAAGCAGAAGAAGGCAAGCAAATCAGGCTTTTAGAAAAGCTGCCTTACGATTTTCACTATCGGTACGAATGCGAGGTCGGTGGGCAGGCCTTTACGCACCGCCACAAACTTGTGGACTGGGAGATTGGGGCCTTGTACCGCAATGTTCGGCGATCGCATGGTGACGCGTGGGAGCCAGTATTTCGCGCCAAGCTGGAGCAAGAACTTCCTTCCAAAGACCTGTTGTTCTTGCTGGGCACGATCCACCGATTTCCAGGCCAGTGGCTGTTGATTAGCGTGATTTACCCGCCTAGGCCGCCTGCTGAAAACCCAAATCAGGCAGCGCTGTTTTAGCGCTCAGGTGGGTCACGGCGGGGCCGCCCAGTTGGCGTGCCGCGCGTGCCACATAGGTGCGGTGGCACATGCTGAAGTCCGCCTCGAAGCACACTAGGCTGGCCGCGGTGGCTTGGGCAAGCTTGACCAGCTCGCGCAGCGAGGCCTCTTGGGTGCCGATGTAGGCTAAAAACGCTTTGGTGTAGGCCTGCCAGTCACCGTCTAACTTGTATTGGTTGCGGATGGGCTTGGGGCAACCCAGCGCGGGCATGTGCACATAGGTTATGCCATTCTCCGCCAGCACTGCACAGAAGGCGGATTTTGAAAATCCCTTTTTGCGCGAAAGCGGCAGCTCTCGCACATCCACAATGGTCTTCACCTGCGCAGTTTGCAGGCGCGTAATAAAGGCCTCAATGGTCAGGCCCTCGTAGCCGATGGTGAAAAGGGTGGGGTGCATGCGCTGTATTGCGGGGGTGTAGGCGGTCGATTTTAGTTGTCCGTACTTAGTTTTAGTACCGGAGCTGGAAATCTTGAGACAAGCTGGTCGCCAGCCGCAACTTAAAGCAGCCACCGAGCCACCCGTGCCCAGAGTAGCTGTTGCGCCCTTCGGCAGCGCAAGCCTTGCCGGAACAGCAGCAGCCTAGGCGCAACCGGGGCTGCCCTTTGCTTTATGCCATGGGCGTGCACAGCTCCACCAAAAAGCCGTTGATGTCCGCCACATAGGCAATCGTCTGGCCCCAGGGCATCACCTCCAGCGCTCGCATGGGCGTGGCCCCGGCGACCACGGCGCGCTCTAGCGCCGCTGCTACATCCGGGGTGCACAGCGCAATCTCAAAGCAGGGCGCGGTGGGGCTGGCAGCCTGCGGGTTCTTGCCCAGTTCCTGCATCAGCTTGTGCGCTGAAAACGCCAGCACCGTGCTGCCCGTCTCCAGCTCGCCGTAGTCCCCGCCTTCATGCAGAAACCGGGTGGTCAGGCCGAAGGCTGCCTCGTAGAACTTGAGTGTGGCGGGGACGTTGGGGACGTAGAGGATGGTGTAGCCGAGTTGCATGGGGGGCTCCGATTAGATGTGCGCGGGGGCACGGCGTAGAGGAAGAAAGCGCGGCTCGAATCTACTGGTCCTGGTGCCTAAAGCACTATCAACCTTCTTAATCGCGATCGCACTACTTTGTCATTCGTTCTGCGATCCCATTCAGCTCATTAACCGTCAAGCGTGGGCCAGACCAACCTTCGGCAAACTTGGCATTGTGTGATTGTGGCAACTGCTCCTTGGTCAGATCCTTGATCCGGACACGCGCGGGCAATGCCGCACCTTCGCCAACAAAAATAGCTTCTTGCTGGCCTAGGTTTGGTAATGACCTTGTCATGCCTGACAGACCATCCGGAAGGAATTTCGAAACATGCTGTTGGTCAGCTTGGTTTGTTAGCCTAAGAACCAACCACGTGCCACACTGGGCAATGACTGTGCCGTCAATATCAGCTGGACGCTGACTAACCAGCATCAGACCCAGGCCATACTTTCGGCCTTCGCGGGCAATGCGACGAATCGCGCCTTGTGCTGCGGCGTATTCAGCCTCTCCCCGGTCTGGAACATACCGGTGCGCTTCTTCGCAAACAAGTAAAACTGGATCTCTAGCGCGTTCCTCCTTGGTTTGATAGACCTTGTACCGGAACAATAGACGAGCAAGTGCTGCTGTGAGTGGTCCGGCCACCTCGTTTGGCAGACCGGAAATATCTAGGATGCGCAGGTCTTTGT
>CANGHQ010000353.1 GCA_947453585.1 Burkholderiales bacterium
AGTTTCGCATCGCCCCCGGTATCAAGGGCATGGTGATGCTGGTGTTTGATTTGCCCAGTTTTCCGTATGTGTTCAAGGTGATTAAGGACTTTTATCCGCCGCCCAAAGACACTTCGCGAGAGCAGATCAAAGGCAAATATTTGCTGGTCAAGCAGCACGACCGCGTGGGCCGCATGGCCGACACGCTGGAATACAGCGAAGTGGGCTTTCCGCGTGACCGCTTTGACGACGAGCTGATCGCCGAGATCGAAAAGTTTGCGCCCAGCCAGCTGGAGATCAATGACCGCGATGGCGACGGCACGCAAGAGGTGATCATCAAGCACGTCTATATCGAGCGGCGCATGATTCCGCTCAACATCTACCTGCAAGAGGCCTTTGATGGCGGTGGCGCCAACGCCGCCGACACATCGCCCGAAGCCGCACGTGCGCGCGAGCAAATCGAACGTGGCGTGGTCGAATACGGTAACGCCATCAAAGACCTGGTGGCAGCCAACATCTTTCCGGGTGACATGCTCTGGAAAAACTTTGGCATTACCCGCCACGGCAAGGTCGTTTTTTACGACTACGACGAGATCGAATACATCACCGACTGCAACTTTCGCCGTGTGCCCGCGCCGCGCAACGAAGAAGACGAAATGTCGGGCGAAATTTGGTACACGGTTGGCCCCAAAGACGTGTTCCCTGAGACTTTTGCCCCGTTTTTACTGGGCAACCCTGCGGTGCGCAGCGTGTTCATGAAGCACCACGCTGACCTATTGGACGCGTCCTTTTGGCAAGCCCATAAAGACCGCATTGCAGCCGGTTATGTGCACGACGTATTTCCCTATGACCGCGAAAAGCGGTTCCCCCGCGCCTGAAGGCGCCCCATTTTTCAGGAGCAATTTGCCATGCAAGACCCCATCGTGATCGTCAGCGCCGCCCGCACCCCCATGGGCGCGTTTCAGGGTGATTTTTCCAGCCTCGCCGCCCACGACCTGGGCGGTGCCGCCATCAAGGCCGCCATGGAGCGCGCGGGCGTGGCGCCCGAGCAGGTGGACGAAGTGCTGTTTGGCAACTGCCTGATGGCCGGCCAGGGCCAAGCCCCGGCGCGCCAGGCGGCGTTCAAGGGCGGCTTGCCCATCAGCGCGGGCGCGGTCACGCTGTCCAAAATGTGTGGCTCGGGCATGCGCGCGGCCATGTTTGCGCACGACATGTTGGCCGCGGGCAGCGCCGACGTGCTGGTGGCCGGTGGCATGGAAAGCATGACCAACGCACCGTATTTGCTGCCCAAGGCGCGTGGCGGCTACCGCATCGGCCACGACCGCATTTTTGACCACATGATGCTCGACGGCCTGGAAGACGCCTACGAAGCCGGCCGCTCCATGGGTACCTTTGGCGAAGACTGCGCCGCCAAATACGGCTTTACCCGTGCCCAGCAAGACGCGTTTGCCACCACCAGCGTGCAGCGCGCCCAAGCCGCCACGCAGTCGGGCGCGTTTGCCGCCGAGATCACACCCGTCACCGTCAAAACCCGCGCGGGCGAGACCGTGATTTCCATCGACGAAGGCCCGGGCAAGGTCAAGCTCGACAAGATTCCCACGCTCAAAGCGGCGTTCAAAAAAGACGGCACCATCACGGCGGCTAGCAGCTCCAGCATCAACGACGGCGCTGCCGCTTTGGTGATGATGCGCGCATCCACCGCTGCCAAACTGGGCTGCAAGCCCCTGGCCAAAATCGTCAGCCACGCGGTGCATGCGCAAGAACCCAACTGGTTTGCCACCGCCCCCGTGGGCGCGGTGAACAAGGCGCTGGCCAAAGCTGGCTGGGCGGTCAAAGACGTGGACTTGTGGGAAGTCAACGAAGCCTTCGCAGTGGTGCCCATGGCGCTGATGCACGACCTGCAACTCAGCCATGACATCGTCAACGTCAACGGCGGCGCCTGCGCCCTGGGCCACCCCATTGGCGCGTCCGGCGCCCGCATCATGGTCACGCTGATCCACGCGCTCAAAGCGCGCGGCCTGAAAAAAGGCGTGGCGACTTTGTGCATTGGCGGCGGCGAAGGTACGGCGGTGGCGCTGGAAATTTTGTAAGCCACGCCGGCGCTGACACTTTCTTCTATCTTTGTTTTACCGCTAGGCCTCCATGCTCCTGACCCCCGACCAAGAATCCGTGCGCGACGCGGTGCGCGCTTTTGCCCAAGCTGAGTTGTGGCCGCATGCGGCGCGCTGGGACAAGGAACACACCTTTCCCAAAGCGGCGCACCAGGGTCTGGCCGCGCTGGGCGCCTATGGCATTTGCGTGCCTGAAGAGTTTGGCGGCGCGCAGATGGACTATTTGACGCTGGCCGTGGTGCTGGAAGAAATTGCCGCAGGCGACGGCGGCACCAGCACCGTGATCAGCGTGACCAACTGCCCGGTCAACGCCATCCTTCTGCGCTACGGCAACGCGGCGCAAAAAAAGCAGTGGCTCACGCCCCTGGCCCAAGGCGAAATGCTGGGTGCGTTTTGCCTGACCGAGCCGCATGTAGGTTCGGACGCGTCGAGCCTGCGCACCACGGCGGTACGCGAGGGCGATGAATACGTCATTAACGGCGTGAAGCAGTTCATCACCAGCGGCAAAAACGGTGACGTGGCGATTGTGGTGGCCGTGACCGACAAGGGCGCGGGCAAGCGCGGCATGAGCGCCTTTTTGGTGCCGACCAAGGCGCCGGGCTATGTGGTGGCGCGGCTGGAAGACAAGCTGGGCCAGCACAGCAGCGACACGGCGCAAATCAATTTTGACAACTGCCGCATCCCGGCCGAGAACCTGATCGGCAAAAAGGGCGAGGGCTACGGCATCGCCCTGGGCGGCCTGGAAGGCGGACGCATCGGCATTGCCGCGCAAAGCGTGGGCATGGCGCGCAGCGCGCTGGAAGTGGCCATTGCCTACGCCAAAGACCGCCAGAGCTTTGGCCAACCCATATTCAACCACCAGGCGGTGGGTTTTAGGCTGGCCGATTGCGCCACGCAGCTAGAGGCGGCCCGCCAACTCATTTGGCACGCCGCCGCCCTGCGCGACGCCGGCCGCCCCTGCCTGAAAGAAGCCGCCATGGCCAAGCTGTTC
>CANGHQ010000354.1 GCA_947453585.1 Burkholderiales bacterium
GCCTTCGATGGTGAGCACGCCTTTTTTATCGGCGCCCATCAGCTCGTCGCCGGTGTTCTCGTCGATCAGTTTGACGTTGTAGCCGTACATGGCCACGCCGGGGCTGCCAAACTTGCTTTTTGCTTTTTCAACGCCGTTGGCAATGGTCAAAATCGGCCAACCGCTTTCGGTCTGCCAGTAGTTGTCGATGATGGCTTTGCCCAAACCGGCGCTGATCCACTGCGCGGTGGGCTCGTCCAGCGGCTCACCGGCCAAGAACAGCGCGCGCAGGCTGCTGAGGTCGTATTTGGTGAGCAGTTCGGGGTCTTGCTTTTTGAGCACGCGAATGGCCGTGGGCGCGCTGAACATCACGGTAACCTTGTACTTTTCTACCAGGCTCCACCAGATGCCGCCGTCCGGGCGGATGGGCAGGCCTTCATAGAGAATGGTGGCCATGCCGGCAATCAGCGGGCCGTAGACGATGTAGCTGTGGCCCACGACCCAGCCTATGTCGCTGGTGCAGAAATAGGTTTCGCCCGGCTTGCCGCAAAAAATGGTTTCCATGCTGGCGGCCAGCGCCACGGTGTAGCCGCCGGTGTCGCGCTGCACACCTTTGGGCTTGCCGGTGGTGCCGCTGGTGTACAGGGTGTAGCTGGGGTGGGTGGATTCCACCCATTCGCAGGGCACCACGGCATCGCGGTGCTGTTCGCGCAAATCACCCCACAAATAGTCGCGACCGGCCACCACGTTCATGGCGGCCAACTTGCGGTCCACCATCAGCACGGCGGCGGGTTTGTGGGTGGAGGTGGCAATGGCCTCGTCGAGCAGGGGCTTGTATTCGACCACCTTGCCGCCGCGCGAACCGGCCTCGGCGCTCACGATGACGGTGGGCGAGGCGTCTTCAATGCGGGTGGCCAAAGAGCCGGCCGCAAAACCACCAAACACCACCGAATGCACCGCGCCAATGCGGGCGCAAGCCAGCATGGCAAAGGTAGCCTCGGCAATCATGGGCATGTAAATCAGCACGCGGTCGCCTTTTTTGACGCCCAAACCCAGCAGGGACGCAGCCATGCACTGCACCTCGCGGTGCAGTTCGGCAAAGGTGTAAGCGCGCTCGGTGTTGGTCTCGGTGGACACCGCAATCAGTGCGTTTTGGTCGGCGCGGTCTGCCAGGTGGCGGTCTACCGCGTTGTGGCACAGGTTGGTGGTGCCGCCCACAAACCATTTTGCAAACGGCGGGTTGGAGTAGTCGCAAATTTGGGTGGGCGGCGTGTGCCACTCGATGCGCTGGGCTTGTTCGGCCCAAAAACCGTCGCGGTCTTCGATGGAACGGCGGTGAAAGTCGGCGTAGCTGGTCATATTATTGGTCTCCAAGCGGGTCCTGAAATCAGTCAAAAACTGAATTCATAATTATGAACAGGCAACTTGCAGCAGACTGACTCGGGCGGTGCGCCCTTGCCTGCCTGTATTTGCCCGTCTGTATTTGCCGACGCTATTTGACCAGCGCCTGCACGTCGTGAAACGCCGGATGTTCGGCGCTGCGCAGCCACTCAAAGGCCACCATCTCGGTCGTCACCAGTTCGGCGCCAGCGCCGGCCAGGCGGTCAAAGGCGGCGTCGCGGTTTCGCTCGGTGCGCGAGCTGCAGGCGTCGGTCACCACCCAGACTTCAAACTCGTCTTCCAGCAAGTCCAGCGCGGTTTGCAGCAGGCAAATATGGGCTTCGCATCCGGCCAGCACGATGGTGGCGCGTGATTCGGCGTCAGCGGACGCCTTTTGCAAATGCTTGGGCAGGCTGCGGGCATTGCCTTGCACCGGTTTGGGCGGCGGACGCAACCAGTCGCCCAGGCCTTCTTCCACCGCGCTGAACTGCATTTTGGCCAGGGTACGCACCACGGCCGGGGGCGCGTCGGCGCGCAAGACGGCCGCAATCTCGGCCACGGTGGCGCCCAGTTTGGACGGCGCCTGTTCGGTCAGCACCACCGGCACGGACATGAGCGCGGCCAGGCGCGCCAGGCGCACCGCGTTGGCGATCACGGCAGGCGCGTCCAGCATGGCGGGCATGAGTTTGATTTGGTAGTCCACCAGCACGAGCTGGCTGTCATCGGCGTCGAGCAGCATATTTCTTCTTTCGTTCTAAAGACGGCTTGGAGCATAACCACTGCGCCAGCGCTGGCGCCAAAAGCTTGCGCCCCGCGATGGCGCACCCAGCCCTCTCAGGGCCTGCAAAACGCTGGCACTGCGCTGACAGATGGTGAAATTTACCAAGCAGATCAAGCACTTAGCACATGCGCTTGTGTAAAGCGCCTTGACAGCGAGCCGCCCAGAAAGTAAGCTCCCCCGATGCGCGTTATTCCCCTTATTGCCTGTTTCCTTGCTTTTGTGAGCCTGAGCGCAGCCGCACAAAGCACCCCGCAGGCAGATGATCTGACCAATTTTCTTCATGAAAAAGGATTTCTGGCGCGCATGAGCGAAGCCAGCAACCAGGTCAGCGCCCAGGCTTCAGACCTGGTCGTGGGCGCGATGGGCTTTTTGGGCGTGCCTTATCGGCGCGGCGGAAGTTCCGTTGAAACCGGCTTTGACTGCAGTGGTTTTGTGAAATCCATGTTTGAGCAAACGGTCGGCCTTGTGCTGCCGCGCAACGCAGCACAACAAGCCGCAGCGACCCAGACCATAGACCGCGCCGAGCTGCGCCCCGGCGACCTGGTGTTTTTCAACACCATGCGCCACGCCTTCAGCCATGTGGGCATCTACGTGGGCAACGGCAAGTTCATCCACTCCCCCAAGCCCGGCGCCGAAGTGCGGGTGGAAGACATGGGCGGTTCCTATTGGGCCAAGCGCTTTGACGGCGCCCGACGCGTGAACGCAGAAGTCAAAGTTACGCCGATACGCTAAGGCGCCGAGGCCCGAGGGCCCCAGCGCTCTTGCGCACGCCGGGCTCAGGCGCCCTTGCTAAACGCAAACTGGCCTGGCGCCCGAATCGGGTCCACGTCCACCACAATCACGTCGCGCGGCACAAAACGGCCTTCGAGCAAGAGCTTGGACAGCGGGTTTTCCAGCCGCTGCTGGATGGCGCGCTTGAGCGGAC
>CANGHQ010000355.1 GCA_947453585.1 Burkholderiales bacterium
AACGTGAGCGCCGGTATTGGTGTGATCGGCATGGCCTCACCCATGTTGCAAGAGGTGTTTGGCGGCGCGCTGATTGGCATTCCGGCCAAGTTTGGCGAGCTTGACAAAGACCAGCTTAAGGCGATTGCGACTGTGGCTGCCGGCTTTACCGCGCTGCTGAGCCTGTTCAACATTGGCGGGCGCTTCTTTTGGGCCAGCTTGTCGGACAAGCTGGGTCGCAAGCTGACCTATGTGGTGTTCTTTGTGCTCGGCGGCGTGATGTATTTCAGCGTTCCCGGCAGCGCAGCGGCAGGCAGCATCGTGCTGTTTGTGTCGGCTTTCTGCATTATTTTGAGCATGTATGGCGGCGGCTTTGCCACGGTTCCGGCCTATTTGGCGGACATTTTTGGCACGCAAATGGTGGGCGCTATTCACGGCCGTTTGCTTACCGCCTGGGCCACGGCCGGCGTGCTCGGCCCCGTGGTGGTGAACTACATGCGCGAATACCAGCTCGGCCTGGGCATTCCCCGCGAGCAGGTCTACAACCAGACCATGTACATCCTGGTGGGCATGCTGGTGGTGGGCCTGATTTGCAACTTGCTGGTCAAGCCGCTGGACCCGAAATGGTTCATGACGGACAGCGAACTGGCCGAAGAAAAGCGCCTGGCCCATGAAAAGGCCGCCGCCTCTGAGGTGGTGCGCAGCGGTGACGCCACCGGTTCGGACAGCGTGAGCCCCATGGTGGTGGCGCTGGCCTGGGCTGCGGTGGGTATTCCCTTGGCCTGGGGCGTGTACCGCACGCTGCAAAGCGTGGCCAAGTTCTTCGCCTAAGACCTTTTCTAACGGTGTAATTGCGCCGTATCAAGCCCCGCTGCCGCAATTTTTTTGCGTCGGCGGGGCTTTCTGCTTAAACGTGCACCAAAATCGCGCGCACAAGCGTTTATCTGTCTTACTTCATGCCAACACCCAAAAATTCATCCCCCTTGACGGCTCCCGTCGTGGCTCTGGCCTCGGTGGACGATATGCGCCAGCGCATCCGCAGCAAAAGCAAACTCAAGGGCCGCCAGGCCGAAGACGCTGACGTGGACGAGGTGCGCGCGCTATTGGGTGCGGGGCCGCACCGGCGCGACCTGCTGATTGAGCACCTGCATGTGCTCAACGATGCTTTTGGCGCCTTGCATGACCGCCACTTGGTGGCGCTGGCCAAGGAAATGAACATCCCCATGGCTTCGGTTTATGAAGTGGCCACCTTCTATCACCACTTTGAAGTTCTCAAGGGCGACGCCACAGCCCCGGGCCTGACCGTGCGCGTGTGCGACGGCCTGAGCTGCTCGCTGGCTGGCGCCCAGGACCTGCTGGCGCGCCTGCCCGCTATTCTGGGCCGCGACGACGTGCGCGTGATCGCAGCCCCCTGCATTGGCCGCTGCGAACAAGCCCCCGCCGTTGTGGTGCACCAAAACCCTGTGCTTTTTGCCACCGCAGAGTCGGTGGCGCAGGCCGTCAACGCCCACGCCAAAAACCACCCGGCAGCCGCCGACAGCGCCCAGTTTGACGCCGCCGTCCTGGCCGAAAAGCCGGTGTCGCCCGCCAGTGGTATTGAAAGTGCCCCGGCCTATGTGGGTCTGGAGGCCTATGTAGCCCAAGGCGGCTACGCGCTGGCCGCGGCCCTGGCGGCAGGCAGCCAAGACCCTGAACAGGTGGTTAAAGCCATGGAAGACTCGGGTCTGCGCGGCCTGGGGGGCGCCGGATTTCCGGCCGGGCGCAAATGGCGCATCGTGCGCGATCAGCCCGCGCCCAAACTCATGGCCGTCAATATTGACGAAGGCGAACCCGGCACTTTCAAAGACCGTACTTACCTGGAACGCGACCCGCACCGCTTTCTGGAAGGTCTGCTGGTGGCCGCGCAAGTCGTGGGCATTGACGCCTGCTACATCTACCTGCGCGACGAATACCACGGCTGCCGCGCCATTTTGGAGGCCGAGCTGGCCAAGCTGCGCGCCAACCCGCCGTGCAAGCTGCCGCTCATCGAACTGCGCCGGGGTGCGGGCGCCTATATCTGCGGCGAAGAGTCCGCCATGATCGAGAGCATTGAGGGCAAACGCGGCGAGCCGCGCATGCGCCCGCCCTATATCGCGCAGGTCGGTCTTTTTGGCCGGCCCACGTTGGAACACAATTTTGAGACCCTGTACTGGGTGCGCGACATTGTGCAAAAAGGCCCGCAGTGGTTCAGCAGCTTTGGGCGCAACGGGCGCAAGGGCTTGCGCAGCTTTAGTGTGAGCGGCCGGGTCAAACACCCGGGCGTCAAGCTCGCGCCAGCGGGCATCACCGTCAAAGAGCTGATCGCCGAATACTGCGGCGGCATGGCAGACGGGCACACGCTTTATGCCTATCTGCCTGGCGGCGCCTCGGGCGGCATCTTGCCCGAGAGCATGGGGGACATTCCGCTGGACTTTGACACTTTGCAACCCTACGGCTGCTTTATCGGCTCCGCCGCCGTGATCGTCTTGGGCCAGCACGACACCGCGCGCGAAGCTGCCAGCAACATGATGCGTTTCTTTGCGCACGAGAGCTGCGGCCAGTGCACGCCGTGCCGCGTGGGAACCACCAAGGCGGTCACGCTGATGGACGCGCCTGTGTGGGACAACGCCACGCTCGAAGACCTGAACATCGTGATGACCGACGCATCCATCTGCGGCCTCGGCCAGGCGGCGCCCAACCCGGTGCGCTGCGTCCAAAAATACTTTGCCCACGAGGTGGCCTGACATGAACGCACCCACAAAAATCTCCGAAGTGACCCCGCAAGTCATCACCTTTCTGTTGGACGGCAAAACCGTCGAAGCCTTTGAGGGCGAAAGCATCCTCAAAGCGGCTGAGCGCAGCGGTGTGTGTATTCCCCACCTTTGCTACAAAGATGGTCTGCGCGCCGACGGCAATTGCCGCGCCTGCGTGGTCGAAATCAAGGGCGAACGCACCCTGGCACCGAGCTGCTGCCGCAGCGCCACGGCGGGCATGGAAGTGCAAGCCACGAGCACGCGCGCGGTCAAGAGCCAAAAGATGGTGCTGGAAATGCTGCTCTCAG
>CANGHQ010000356.1 GCA_947453585.1 Burkholderiales bacterium
AGACCAAACCCACCCAACACACGGCACAAAAACTGCGCGAAATCGGTATACAGGCAGACGCCTTGGTGTGTCGCGCCGACCGGCCTATTCCGCAGGAAGAACGCTCGAAAATTTCGCTGTTTTCGAACGTGCCCGAATGGGGCGTGATCTCCATGTGGGACGTGGACACGATTTACAAAGTGCCGCGCATGCTGCACGAGCAAGGGCTGGACGGCCTGATTTGCGACAAGCTGCGCCTGAACACGCCGCCCGCCAAACTCAAGCGCTGGGACGATCTGGTGTACGAGACCGAACACCCCGAAGGCGAAGTCAGCATCGCCATGGTGGGCAAGTACGTTGATCTGTCCGACAGCTACAAGTCGCTCAACGAGGCGCTGCGCCACGCTGGCATGAAAAACCATGTCAAGGTCAAGATCAACTACATCGACTCGGAAACCATCACTCCCGAGACAGTGCAACAGCTCGCCAAGTTTGACGCGGTGCTGGTGCCCGGCGGCTTTGGCAAGCGCGGCATTGAAGGAAAAATAACCGCAGCCCGCTTTGCGCGCGAGAACAAGGTGCCTTACCTGGGCATTTGCTTAGGCATGCAGGTGGCAACCATCGAATTTGCCCGCCACGTGGCGGGCCTAGCAAACGCCAACAGCACCGAATTTGAAGCCGACACCCCCCACCCCGTAATCGCGCTGATCACCGAGTGGAAAGACAGCGACGGCACCATCAACACCCGCGACAAAAACTCTGACTTGGGCGGCACCATGCGCCTGGGCGCGCAGAGTTCGGACGTGGCCAAGAACACCATCGCCCACGCCATTTACGGTGACGTGGTGACCGAACGCCACCGCCACCGCTACGAGGCAAACGTCAATTACCTGGACCAACTGCGCAAATCCGGCCTGGTGATCTCGGCTCTCACCCAGCGAGAGCAACTGACCGAAATGGTGGAGTTGCCCCAAGCCGTGCACCCTTGGTTTGTGGGCGTGCAGTTCCACCCCGAGTTCAAATCCACGCCCTGGGACGGCCACCCGCTGTTCAACGCCTTCATCCGCGCCTCGCTGGACCACCAACTGGCGGGCAAATCACTGAAGGTGGCAGCATGAAGCTTTGCGGTTTTGACGTTGGGCTGGAGCACCGCATCTTTTTGATCGCAGGCCCCTGCGTGATCGAATCTGAGCAATTGCAGATGGATACCGCCGGGACGCTGAAAGAAATTACAACGTCTTTGGGCATTCCGTTCATTTTTAAAAGCAGCTTTGACAAGGCCAACCGCTCCAGCGGCAGCACCTTTCGTGGTCCCGGCATCGACAAAGGGCTGGAGATTTTGGCCAAGGTCAAGCGCGAACTCGGCGTGCCGGTGCTCACCGACGTCCACAGCGAAGACCAGATCGCCCAGGTGTGCAGCGTGGTCGATGTGCTGCAAACCCCGGCCTTTTTGTGCCGCCAGACCGATTTCATCCGCGCCGTGGCCCAGTCCGGCAAGCCTGTGAATATCAAGAAGGGCCAGTTTTTGGCCCCTGGCGACATGAAAAACGTGATCGACAAGGCGCGCGCTGCGGCGCGCGAAGCGGGCCTGCCCGAAGACAACTTTATGGCCTGCGAACGCGGCGCAAGCTTCGGCTACAACAACCTGGTGAGCGACATGCGCAGCCTGGCCATCATGCGCGAGACCGGTGCGCCCGTGGTGTTTGATGCCACGCATTCGGTGCAATTGCCCGGCGGCCAAGGCACGAGCAGCGGCGGCCAGCGCGAAATGGTGCCGGTGCTGGCGCGCGCCGCAGTGGCCGTGGGCGTGGCGGGTTTGTTCATGGAAACCCATCCCGATCCTTCCAAGGCTTTGAGCGACGGCCCTAACGCCGTGCCCCTCAAACACATGCGCGCGCTGCTGGAAACCCTGGTGGCGCTTGATTACGTAACCAAAAAAACTCCGTTTCTGGAAAATAACTTCCAGTAAATGACGTACAACGCAGCGCCGCCCCGTAATGCATTGGATGCGTGGGCTGCCAGCGATTTTTGACAACAACCTTTTGAAAGACCAGCGATGAGCGCAATTGTGGACATAGTGGGACGCGAGATTTTGGACAGCCGGGGCAACCCGACGGTGGAATGCGATGTGTTGCTGGAAAGCGGCACCATGGGCCGCGCGGCCGTGCCATCGGGCGCGTCCACCGGCTCGCGCGAGGCCATCGAGCTGCGCGACGGCGACCACATGCGCTACCTGGGCAAGGGCGTGCGCAAGGCCGTGGACCACATCAACACCGAAATCTCCGAGGCCGTGTTGGGCCTGGACGCTTCCGAGCAGGCCTTTCTGGACAAGACCCTGATTGACCTGGACGGCACCGAAAACAAGAGCCGCCTGGGCGCCAACGCCATGCTGGCAGTGTCTATGGCCGTGGCCCGCGCTGCGGCCGAAGAAGCTGGCCTGCCCCTGTACCGCTACTTTGGCGGCATGGGCGCGGTGCAAATGCCGGTGCCCATGATGAACGTCATCAACGGCGGCGAACACGCCAACAACAACCTTGATCTGCAAGAGCTGATGATCATCCCGGTGGGCGCGCCCAGTTTTCGCGAAGCGCTGCGCTATGGCGCTGAAGTGTTCCACGCGCTCAAGAAAATTTTGCACGACAAGGGCATCAGCACCGCCGTGGGCGACGAAGGCGGCTTTGCCCCCAACGTGCCCAACCACGAAGCTGCCATCCAGATGATTCTGGAAGCCATCGACAAGGCCGGTTTTGTGGCGGGTGAGCAAATCGCCCTGGGCCTGGACTGCGCGGCTTCCGAGTTTTACAAAGACGGCAAGTACGAACTCGCCGGTGAAGGCCTGAGCCTGACCGCGCAGGAATGGACCGACATGCTGGCTACCTGGGTGGACAAATACCCCATCATCAGCATTGAAGACGGCATGGCCGAAGGCGACTGGGACGGCTGGAAAATTTTGACCGACCGCCTGGGCAAAAAAGTGCAAATCGTGGGCGACGACCTGTTCGTCACCAACACCAAGATTTTGAAAGAAGGCATCGACAAGGGCATTGCCAACTCGATCCTCATCAA
>CANGHQ010000357.1 GCA_947453585.1 Burkholderiales bacterium
CCTGCGCTTGGCGGTAGAAAAAGCCAAGGCCGCCAATATGCCGGCCGAGCGCATCAAATACAACATCGACAAAGCCACCGGCAACGCCGAAGGCGTGAGCTACGAAGAGATTCGCTACGAGGGCTATGGCATTGGCGGCGCGGCCATTATTTTGGACACCATGACCGACAACAAGGTGCGCACCGTGGCCGAGGTGCGCCACGCCTTTAGCAAGCACGGTGGCAATATGGGTACCGAAGGCTCGGTGGCTTTTCAGTTCAAGCACTGCGGCCAAATCATCTACGCCCCTGGCACCAGCGAAGACCGGGTGCTGGAAGTGGCGCTTGAAGCGGGCGCCCAAGACGTGGTGACCCACGACGACGGCGTAATTGAGGTGCTGACCGCCTATGCCGACTTTGAGGCTGTCAAGGCTGCGCTCGACGCCGCTGGTTTGGTCTGCGAAGAAGCCGCAGTCACCATGCGCGCTGAAAACACCATCGAACTCGCTGGCGACGACGCCGAGCGCATGCAAAAACTGCTGGACGTGCTGGAAGACCTGGACGACGTCCAAGAAGTTTTTCACAACGCTGCGCTATGAATATTCTGGTCATTGGCGGCGGTGGCCGCGAACATGCGCTGGCCTGGAAACTCGCCCAGTCCCCCAAAGTGCAGATGGTTTATGTGGCGCCCGGCAACGGTGGCACCGCGCTCGACGCCCGCCTGAAAAACCTGCCTATTACCGACATTCCCACCCTGCGCGAGTGGGCGATCGAACACAAGATCGAACTCACTGTGGTTGGCCCCGAAGGCCCGCTGGCCGGTGGCGTGGTGGACGACTTTCGGGCCCATGGCCTGCGCATCTTTGGCCCGACGCAGGCGGCTGCGCAGCTGGAGAGCTCCAAGGCTTTTTCCAAATCTTTCATGCAGCGCCACGGCATTCCTACGGCGCACTTTGAGGTGTTCTCGGACAAGGCCGCCGCCCATGCGTACCTAGACAAAGTGGGCGCGCCCATCGTCGTCAAAGCCGATGGCCTGGCCGCTGGCAAAGGCGTGGTGGTGGCTATGAAGCTGGACGAGGCGCACGTAGCGGTGGACTTCATGCTGGCCGACGGCGCTTTTGGCAACGCGCCCACAGGCGGCGAGGCGCGCGTGGTGATTGAAGAGTTTTTGCAAGGCGAAGAAGCCAGCTTTATCGTGATGTGCGACGGCAAAAACGTGCTGCCGCTGGCCACCAGCCAAGACCACAAGCGCCTGCAAGACGGCGACGCCGGGCCCAACACTGGAGGCATGGGCGCGTATTCGCCCGCGCCGGTGGTCACGCCCGACGTGCACGCCCGTGCCATGCGCGAGGTGATTTTGCCCACCATCCGGGGCATGGAAAAAGACGGCATTGTGTTTACCGGCTTTCTGTATGCCGGCCTGATGATCGACGCCCAAGGCAAGGTCAAAACCCTTGAATTCAACTGCCGCATGGGCGACCCTGAAACCCAGCCCATCATGGCGCGCCTCAAAAGCGATTGGGCCGATGTGCTGTGGGCGGCTACCGAGCCCGCAGGCGCCAAAGGCTTGGCCGATATGGAGCTGCAATGGGACCGGCGCACCGCCTTAGGCGTGGTGCTGGCCGCGCCCGGCTACCCGCAGGCGCCGCGCCAGGGCGATGCGATTACTGGCATCCCCAAAGAAACGGACGAGGTGGTGGTGTTCCACGCGGGCACCAAGTTGCACGACGGCGTGCTGCAAACCTCGGGTGGGCGCGTGCTGTGCGTCACCGCGCTGGCCGACACCGTGCGTGTGGCGCAGACCCGTGCCTATGAAGCTGTGAACCAGATCCAATTTGAGGGCATGCAGTTTCGCAGCGACATCGGTTTTCGGGCGCTCAAGGCGTGATGCCCGCTTGCAGCTGTTTGGACACTGTGGCAGTGCCGCACCCGCTGCACTAAGACCGCTGCCTGCGCGCCTGTAGCCATGACTTCCGCATTCCAGCCCCCCCATCCGGTGCAGCCCCAAGGCAGCCGCCTGGCCCGCAGCCTGCTGACGGCCTTGGGCTGGGAGCTGCAGTTTGAGGGCCTGCCCACCTTGCAAGGCGTGTTTGTGGTCTACCCGCACACCAGCAACTGGGACTTTGTGTTTGCCGTCATGGCCAAGTGGGCGCTGGGCGTGCAGCTCAATTTTTGGGGCAAGGACACGCTGTTTCGGGTGCCGCTCTTGGGGCGCTGGCTGCGTTGGCTGGGCGGCATTCCGGCGGTGCGCGGCGCGCCCGGTGGCCTGGTGGGCCAAGCGGTTGCCGAACTCCAAGACGCTGGCCGCCAGCAGCGCTACTGCTGGCTGGGCCTGGCGCCCGAAGGCACGCGCAAGCGCACGGCGGGCTGGCGCAGCGGCTTTTACCAAACCGCGCTGCAAGCCGGCGTGCCGCTGTGCCTGGTGCGCCTGGACTTTGGCCGCCGCCAATTGGTGGCCACCCACTTCTACTATCTGAGCGGGGACGAGGCTGCTGACATGGCCTATATTGCCGCCAGCTTTGCCGGTGTGCAAGGCCGCAGGCCAGCCGGCGCCTCGCCCATTGTTTTGCTCAAGTCGCCGCCCGCGCGTGGCGCCGCGCCATCGTCCCCACAGCCCCATGGAGAATTGCCCCGTGTTTGAATCCGCATCCCCTGACACCGTGCGCCAGTACCTGGTGGACTTGCAATCGCGCATTACCGGCGCCGTGGTCGCGCTTGACGGCGGCACCCTGGTGGTAGACCCCTGGGAAAAGCCGCCGGGCGAAATGCTGCAGGGCAATGGCATTACCCAGATTTTGGAAAACGGCGCGGTGTTTGAGCGCGCGGGCTGTGGCTTTTCGCATGTGCGCGGGCCGCGCCTGCCGCCAAGCGCCACCCAGCATCGTCCCGAGCTTTCCGGGGCGCCTTTTGAGGCCATGGGCGTGTCGCTGGTCTTCCATCCGCGCAACCCCTATGCGCCCACTGTGCACATGAATGTACGCATGCTGGCCGCCAAAAACCCCGAGGGCCAAACCGTGTGCTGGTTTGGCGGCGGCATGGATTTGAC
>CANGHQ010000358.1 GCA_947453585.1 Burkholderiales bacterium
ATGCACAGCGATAAGTTCATAAGCGTCCTGGCGCTGGCCGCGCTGGGCAAAGTCCAATGCGCTCAGGCCAGCTTCGTTACGCAGTGTGGCATCCGCGCCAGCTTCGAGCAGCAACTTCACGCTTGTGGCGCTGCCATACATGGCGGCCATCATCAAGGGTGTGGTTTGGTTGGGCGACTCGGCGTCTATGTAGGCGTAATGCTCCAGCAGCAAACGGATCACCGCGTCGTGGCCGCCGGTGGCTGCGTAATGCAGCGGCGTCCAGCCAGTTTTGTTGACATCGGCATCCAGCGCAATCAGGCGCGCGCAGACATCGCGCATTCCGGCCAGCGCCGCCAGCATCAAGGCGCTCTCATCCTTGGCGTTGCGCACTTCGGCCCGGATGCCGGGGGCCTTGAGCAGCACGGCAATCACCTTTGGCGACGGCTCGCGGATGGCCAGCAACAAGGCTGGCAGTCCGCCGGGGCCCATGGTATTGACGTCAAAGCCGCGCGCAATCAGTTGGCTGACTTTGGCGTCTTCGTCATGCGTGACAGCCTGAAAAAAATCCTCATAGGAGCCCGAACTCGCAGTAGAAAATCCAATAAAAACAATGACATACGAAATATATCGCATGTAATTAAAGAGGTATTTCATGCCGCAACGCCCGAGAACAATCGGGTGAAATTTGCGCTGGTGATGGCGGCCACTTCTTCCACGCTGCAGCCGCGCAGCGTGGCAATTTGCTGCGCCACAAAGGGCACGTAGGACGGGTTATTCGTCTTGCCGCGGTAAGGCATGGGCGCCAGATAGGGGCTGTCGGTCTCGATCAGCATGCGGTCTATCGGCACCCAGGCGGCCACGTCGCGCAGGTCCTGGGCGGTTTTGAAGGTCAAAATGCCAGAGAACGAGATGTAAAAACCGGCCTCCAGCGCAGCCTGCGCAACCGCCGCCGTCTCGGTAAAGCAGTGGAACACGCCGCCGGCCGCGCCCGCGCGTCCGTCCTCGCCCTCCTCTTTCAATATGGCCAAGGTGTCGGCTGATGCGCTGCGGGTGTGGATCACCAGCGGTTTGTGCAGGGCCTGCGCCGCACGAATATGGGTGCGAAACCGCGCGCGCTGCCACTCCATGTCCGCCACGCTGCGGCCGTTGAGCCGGTAGTAATCCAGCCCGGTTTCGCCCACCGCAACCACGCGCGGCAGCACGCCGCGTTCCAGCAGGTCTTGCAAACTGGGCTCAGTCACGCCTTCGTTGTCGGGATGCACGCCCACCGTCGCCCAAAAGTTGTCAAATTCCAGCGCCAGGCCGTGCACATCGCCAAATTCTTCTAGCGTGGTGCAAATGCACAGCGCGCGGCTGACCTGGGCCTGGACCATGGCCTGGCGGATTTCAGGCAGCGCGCTTTTGAGCTCGGGAAAGTTCAAATGGCAGTGGGAATCGGTAAACATGGGGGCAAAACTCTTTACAAGGTCTGGTTGGGGCGCTCCGACAAAAGCAGCTGGCCCAGCAGCGCTTCAATCTTGCGTTTCACGTTGGCCGAATTGGCGTCGCTCGGAAACCGGATGCCCACGCCCTGGGCGCGCCCAGACGCCGTATTGGCCGGCGTAATCCAGGCCACGATGCCCGCAATCGCATAGCGCTGGGGATCCTCGGGCAAGGTCAGCAACACGTACAACTCGTCGCCCAGCGAATATTCGCGGCTGGTCATGCTGAATATCCCACCGTCCTTGAAGGCAGGAATATAGGCTGCGAACAAGGCCGCGCGGTCCTTGAGCGTGAGTTGCATCACGCTGGGGCGCATCACAGAGGTACTCAAAACCGAATCAGACCACCCGGCAGAGGCGCTGGACGGGTTGGGGTTTGCACTGGGAGTCATGGGTGGGACTTTCAGAAAAAAACAATTCAACGTGCTGGCGCTAACGCGCGCTGCGCCTGGCTCACCAAGGATTCGAGCAGCAAGCCAGCATTAAAAGGATGCTCAATCGTGCGCTGTTGGGCGCTCAGGGCCTGGCTCCATTGCGTTAGCGCCGCAAGCGTTGTGCCGGGCAGCAAATCTTGGGCGGCAAAAAACCGGGGCGCGGCACCCACGCTCAGGGCCAACAAGTCGTGGCACAGCTTTTGTTGCGTGGCAAGAAGCTCTGCCGGGCTCCAGTCACGCACCAGAGCCACGTCGCCCCGCGCCATGGCTTTGCAAAAATTTGACCATACCGCCGGGTCCAGCCCCGACTGGGCAAACGCCAGCGCGTCTTGGGGCCGCCCGCCCGTGGCCAGCAGCGCTTGTTGGGCCAGCCCGGCGTCCACGCCTTGGCTTTGCAGCCATTGCTGGCTGGTGGCGGCGTCGGGCCAGCGCATAGTGTGGCCCAGGCAGCGGCTGCGGATGGTGGGCAGCAACTGGTGCGCCGATTCGCTGGCCAGCACAAATTTAACGTCGCCCGGCGGCTCTTCCAGCGTCTTGAGCAAGGCGTTGGCGGTGATGTTGTTCATGTCCTCGGCGGGAAACACCAGCACCGCCTTGCCCCGGCCCCGCGCGCTGGTGCGCTGCGAAAACTCGACCGCGTCGCGCATGGCGTCCACGCGGATTTCCTTGCTGGGCTTGCGCTTTTTGTCGTCAATCTCGGTTTGGGCGCGCTCGCTCAGCGGCCAGCCCAGGCGGATCATCCAGGTCTCGGGCATCAAGACGCACAGGTCGGCGTGGGTGCGCACTTCTATGGCGTGGCAGCTGCCGCAGTGGCCACAGGCCCCGGCGGCACTCGGCTGCTCGCACAGCCAGGCGCGCACCAGTTGCAGCGCCAGGTCGTACTGCCCCAGGCCAGACGGGCCCATCAGCAGCCAGGCGTGGCCGCGCTGGGCCAGCAAATCAGCGATTTGCGCCTTTATCCAAGGTGCCAGTGCCGGGGCGTCGGTCGCTGCAGGTGCCGCGCTCATGGCAACAAGCCTTTGGCGCGCAAGGCGGCCAGCACTTCGAGCCACACACTGTCGGCGCTCTGGTTGGCGTCGATACGGGCAAAGCGCGCCGGGTCTTCGCGCAGGCGGCGGGCATAGCC
>CANGHQ010000359.1 GCA_947453585.1 Burkholderiales bacterium
CTGTTTGAGATCAACGACAGGGTTAATTAGTCTCAGACGCGCAACGGATGCCACGCGCCTTTATCGAGGCTAGAAATATTTGAAGTGATTCAGCGAAAAAAATACTGATCCAGCGCAGGATTGCTGAATTGGGCAGGGTAACTTTTTTTGGATTAATGGACAAAGTACCTAATTCCAAAGCTGGCCTTGCGTTGAAAGGCCAAGCTTCCCCAAACTTCTGTTTCAGCCCTCCACCAGATCAAACCCCGTCGTAATCTGCACCGTCTTGCCCAGCATGATGCTGGCCGAACAGTATTTTTCGTGGCTCATGGCGATGGCGCGCTCTACTGCGCTGGGGGGGATGCCTTTGCCGGTGACGGTGAAGTGCATGTGGATTTTGGTGAACACCTTGGGGTCGGTGTCAGCGCGCTCGGAGCTGAGTTTGACGCTACAGCCCTGCACGGCGTGGCGCCCGCGCTTGAGGATGAGCACCACGTCGTAGGCGGTGCAGCCGCCGGTGCCGGCCAGCACCAGTTCCATGGGCCGGGGCGCCAGGTTTTGGCCGCCGTTTTCGGGTTTGGCCGCGTCGGGGGCGCCGTCCATCAGCACGGCGTGGCCGCTGCCGGTTTCGGCCACAAAGCCCATGCCTGACCGGGTGCCGCTGTTACCGGTCCAACTGACTGTGCATTCCATCTTTTTTACTCCTGCGACGGGCCTGGCGACTGCCGCGTGGCCCTGGGTGGCGATTATCATGCGCCTTAGCTCTGACCCTCTGCCATGACAACCGCAAAATCCAAACCCCTTCCCCGCAAAAACCCAGCAGCAGCCCCCAAACAGCGCGCTTTGGCCGCCCCGGCGGCACCTGCCGCTGCCCTGTCCCCCGCCGACTACCTGATCAAGATCCTGAACGCCAAGGTGTATGACGTGGCTAGCGAGTCGGCGCTGGAAGAGGCCACGATTTTGGGCCAGCGCATTAACAACACCGTGCTGCTCAAGCGCGAGGACCAGCAGCCGGTGCGCAGTTTCAAGCTGCGCGGGGCGTACAACAAGATGGCGCACCTGAGCGCGGCGCAGCTCAAAAAGGGCGTGATTTGCGCGTCGGCCGGCAACCATGCCCAGGGCGTGGCGCTGAGCGCGCGGCGCCTGGGCGCGCGGGCGCTGATCGTGATGCCCACGACCACGCCGCAGCTCAAGATTGACGCGGTGCGTGGCTTTGGCGGCGAGGTGGTGCTGTTTGGCGACAGCTACACCGACGCCTACAACCACGCGCTGACCTTAGAGAAAAAGCAGGGCCTGACCTTTGTTCACCCTTTTGACGATCCGGACGTGATTGCCGGCCAGGGCACGGTGGCCATGGAAATTTTGCGCCAGCACCCCGGCCGCCTGGACGCGGTGTTTGTGGCCATTGGCGGCGGCGGTCTGGTTAGCGGCGTGGCCAACTACATCAAAGCGGTGCGGCCCGAGGTGAAGGTGATTGGCGTGCAGATGAACGATTCCGACGCCATGATGCAGTCGGTGGCCGCCAAAAAACGCCTGACCTTGGCCGACGTGGGACTGTTCTCGGACGGCACGGCGGTCAAGCTCGTGGGCGAAGAAACCTTTCGGGTGGCCAGCGGCTTGGTGGATGAGTTCATGACGGTGGACACCGACGCGGTATGCGCCGCCATCAAGGACATTTTTGTGGACACGCGCTCTATCGTGGAGCCTGCGGGCGCGTTGGCGGTGGCGGCCATCAAGCAGTACGCCGCCAAGCACAAGGCGCGCGGCCAGACCTATGCCGCGATTTTGTGCGGCGCCAATATGAACTTTGACCGCCTGCGCTTTGTGGCCGAGCGCGCCGAAGTGGGCGAGGAGCGCGAGGCGCTGTTTGCGGTGACGATTCCCGAGGAGCGCGGCAGCTTCAAGCGCTTTTGCGCGCTGATTGGCGAGTTGCCCGGCGGGCCGCGCAATGTGACCGAGTTCAACTACCGCATGAGCGACGCGGCGCAGGCCCATGTGTTTGTGGGCCTGACCACGCAGGGCCGGGGCGAGTCGGCCAAGATTGCCAAGAACTTTGGCAAGCACGGTTTTACCAGCCTGGACCTGACGCACGACGAGCTGGCCAAAGAGCACATCCGCCACATGGTGGGCGGCCACTCGGGCCTGGCACAGGACGAGCGGATTTTGCGCTTTGTGTTTCCCGAGCGGCCCGGCGCGCTGATGAAGTTTTTGAGCCTGATGCGCCCGGGCTGGAACATCAGCCTGTTCCACTACCGCAACCAGGGCGCGGACTATGGCCGCATTTTGGTGGGCCTGCAAGTGCCCAAGGCGGACAACAAAGCCTTTGCCCAGTTTTTGCTGGCGCTGGGTTATCCGTATGTGGAAGAAACCGACAACCCGGTCTACCGCCTGTTTTTGCAAACCCCGGCGCCCGCCACGCCGGTCCTGGCCAAGAGCGCCAAGCGCTAACCCGCCATGGCTGTAACGCTGGACGGCAAACTGGTGGTGGCGATTTCGAGCCGCGCGCTGTTTGACTTTGAAGAGGAAAACCAACTCTTCGAACAAGGCGACGACCGCGCCTACATGCGCCTGCAGCTAGAGCGCCTGGAAATTCCTGCCAAGCCGGGCGTGGCGTTTTCGCTGGTCAAAAAGCTGCTGGCCTTTAACACCGAGGCCGCGCAGCGCGTGGAAGTGGTGATCTTGTCGCGCAACGATCCGGTCAGCGGCCTGCGCGTGATGCGTTCGGCTGCGCACTATGCGCTGCCCATCATCCGCTGCACATTTACCCGGGGCGAATCGCCCTGGCGGTACCTGAAGCCACTTAAGGCCAATCTGTTTTTGAGTACGCATTTGAGCGATGTGCGCAGCGCGCTGGACGCTGGCGTGCCCGCAGCGCAGGTGTATCCACAATCGGCCCATGCCAGCAGCGCGCACCCGCATGAAGTGCGTATTGCCTTTGACGGCGACGCGGTGCTGTTTAGCGACGAGGCCGAACGCGTGTACCAAGACCAGGGGTTGAACGCTTTTCAGCAGCACGAACACGACAAA